>WJJO01000275.1 GCA_014729665.1 Caldifarciminota bacterium | reverse complement strand
GGGGATTGGGTATTTCAGCAGTAGCCGTAACTGTAACGGAATCTGCCCCTTCAGTAGGATTAGGTGATACATATGCACTGTGAACATCCGGTTGAGTCATTATCGGAGCATAACACATATCGCCGATGCAAATAGCTCCGGTGCTTACCCAGCCGATAAGAATTATAAAGAATCCAAGAAGAGGCAGTTTAATTCGCCTAACAAATTCCGAATGATCCTCGTGTTTCGTAAGCCAGTTGAATAAATCTTTACTCCATCTGGACAGATGGTTTGCAAGTTTACTGCGTGCTTTGGCCATTATTCCTCCTCAGCTTCGGTTATTTCAAGGTCAAGTTCTTTAAAACCAGGTTCGTCATAGCTATATTCACTTCGGACTTCTATGCTTACTTTTGTTGAACCGGGCTCAATGTTACCTACGTAAAACCTTGCAGATAATTCTTCTTCTTCCTCGTCGAATGATCCGTCCGTGGCTTCCATTTGTTTAGTAAAATCGTTTAGGGTAACTTCAGCGGATTCAATTGTATATCCTTCATTTTTGTCCTCTTCAGCAAATGATGCAAATGCCTCGACACTTACGGAATCTGAACTTTGTGTTGGATTTGGATTGACGGTAGCAGAATTGATTACAGGTGCTGGTGACGATGTAACGTAACAATGGCAGCTTATCAGACTAGCCGCACTCAATGTTCCAATAACCGTTATAAATCCAGCCAGCACAGTTGTCTTCAACCACCTTGACGACTTGGGGAATACGTCCTTTTCCTCGCACTTCGAAAGGAAAGCGAACAGCGAGTTGCCTACCTTGCTCAATCCCTTGAACAGGAAAAATCGGGCTTTTGCCATAATGCCTCCTTCTATGTTAATATACTATAAGACACGCTATTGTCAATAAGGTTTAATCGCTTGACTAAAGGCAAGTTGTAGATTAGAATCCCCGTGTGAAGGCCTTACTTTCAGACTGGCGCGTACTTTCGGGAATTGCCATTCTCGGATGGGGGGCCTGGGGTATCGTTTCAAAGCTGGCTCTTGAGAAACTCGATTGGAGGATTTTCCTTTTACTTTCTTCTTTAATCGCCTTTCCTTTCGTATTTGCAGTAGGCATAGAGCCTATGTTGAAGATGTGGGCCCCTGATACGTTACCGCGATTAGGTCGGTATATCTTCCTGGGTACCCTGGCAATCTTGCCCGTGGTGTTCGTTGTAGGTCTGGGACCGTTTCTCGGGATGCGGTTCGGGCATACACCTATCCCCTTCAACAGGTACTTTCTTTATGCTTGTGTTGCAGGATTGGGGGCAAACGTTGCGACCCTTGCATTCAACAGGGCTTTGCAGGTCGGCGGACGAGCCAATGTTGTTGTCCCATTGACATCCCAGTACGTCCTGGTCGTAGTGCTCTTCTCGACCATATTCCTGAAAGAACCCCTGACCTGGAAGCGCATCGTGGGAGTGGTCGCCGCGATTATTGCTATAATCTTCCTGTCGCTATAAGATAACAACATAGAGTATTGGTTAAGCGAGAGCGGGTTTAACTACGTGAGTTAATCCCTTTAATAGCCCTCGGTAGATTGTCAAACGGTATACATCTGAACCCTTGACAGGTTTGAGTATTATAGTATATTAAAGTTACATAAATCCTGGAGTTGGGGTCGAACCCCGGCGCATCGGTGGGGCAGGAGGGGCAGTTTTTTTCAGCCCCTTGACAATAAGATAGTAAGAATTATAGAAGAACGTTTGATGCATAAACGTAACAATGGTACAAAAGGAGGTAAGATATGAAGAAAAGGCTTACGTTTCTTGGTATGAGTGTTATTATATTGGGAGGAATTCTTCTTTCGTGTACACCCACAATCGAAGGTGATTTGAGGATGCTGGTTGAAAATACCTTCGAAGCTGCATACTCCCCTCGTTGGTCAATGGATGGCTCGAAGCTTTACTTCATACAAATAGACATACCGGAATCTGCCTCGAATCCCCGAGAACCTGACACACCTGGAGAAATATGGGCTATTGACGTTTCAACACTGGAACAGACCTTGATTTGTGAAGATACTTTTGCCGCTCTGGATATCTTTCGAGAAGAAGATATCTGTCTACCGACACCTTATATTGGTGACGACTGGATTCGGACAGTCGAGATAGAAACCTGGACAATCGTTGACTCGATTGAGGTTGAAGAAATTTACGGTTACCCTAGGTTCTCAATGGAATCCAGTCAGGTCATATACTACGTGTATCGCGGCAAAGGATGGGACTCGACCTATGTATATAAAGCAGACCTTGAAGATGACACCACTGAACTGATTTTAGTAGCCGGTCAGGGTATAAGCGTAACACCCGGACCCGGAGACACCCTTTTTGCAGTGGGCGACACGGTATACAACATAAAAAACGGTGACCGAATACCGCTTGATATTGATCCTGCATCTGACGCCGCGGTCGAGTGGAATCCCGTAAATCCTTCTGAGTTGGTCGTTTGTGAAGAAAGAACCGATAAAGAAATCTTCCTTTTCAATCTGGAAACCGGAAAACGCAGTCGGATAAAGAGCATACCCGACCAAGCTGCCTGGGTTCATAATCCTGTTTTTTCACCTGATGGGACAATGATTGCCTTTGAGGCGGCAAAAGGCGGGGACAGCTTCTACGACTACTCAATCTGGGTATTAGAATTCGTAAGTGAGAAATAAAAGGAGGCAAGATATGAAAACAAGGCTTACGTTTCTGGGGATAAGTGTTATTATATTGGGCGGATTCCTACTTTCCTGTACGCCCCCAATCGAAGGTGAGTTGACGATGCTGGTGGAATATGATACTCGCGAGGATATCACTTCACCTCACTGGTCTTCTGAAGGTTCGATGATTTACTTTATTCACATGGGTCCGGATGACGTCAGCCAGATATGGTCGGTTGACGTTGCGACCTGCAGTCTGACTCTTATTCGGGATGAATATTTCTACGAGATGGATGTTTCCCGTACAGACGATCTCTGCTCACCTGCTCATAGAGATTACAACGACTCGATTCGTGTATATGATCTTGAAACCTGGGATCAGGTTTATACAGTATTTCAGGAAAACATCTACGATTATCCGAAGTTCTCGGTTGAATCGAGCCACATTGTCTATTACAATGAGTGCGGGGAAGGATGGGATTCAACACTTCTTCATAAGGTTGACCTGGAGAGTCAAACCAACGAGGTTATTCTTGATGCAGGACCGGGTTATTACAGCGTAACTCCAGGGCCCGGAGATTCCCTTTTCGTATTAGGAGACACAATCTATAACATCAACACAGCCGAGAGAATCCCCCTTGAACTCGGATTTCCGACATCGGTCAATTATGATTGGAATCCATTAAACTCCTGGGAGTTAATCGTTTGCGACGGAGTAGGTGATAAATGTATTACTTTATTGAATCTGGAGACCAAGGAAAGACAAAGGGTAAAGGTTACTCTTGATGGTCTGCAAGTTGCAAGCCTGGAAAATCCAGTATTCTCACCAGACGGTAAAAGAATTGCCTTCGTAGCAGTAAGAGGTGCTGATTCGTTCTACCGTTACCAGCTTTGGATATTAGACTTGATGTAATGAACCGTTAAGAGATTGTCAACAAGAATACCTGTTGCATAAACGATCGTTTGCGTTTCAAGCGAGTGGATGTCTGAGGATATTACAGCAGGCGTCTACTTTTTTTAAGGTTGAGTTTTGTTCAATCTTTAATGGGCCGTAAGGTGGTGGTGGTAGAATAGCCCCTTTAGCAAGGAGGCTGTCGGACGCGAAGCGGCGACTAAAGGAAGCATAAATTGACCACAGAGTCTCAGAGACACACAGCGTTGGAAAGACAAGAGCGGTAAGTCGCGCAAATAAGGAACTTGTTAAAACCTGTTGTATAGAAAATCTGTGTACGCTTTGCGACGAAGTCACGCGAAGCGACGAAGTCAATTGTGGTTTTCCGGACATTTCCACAGGCTCTAAGGGGTTAGTGAAGGTCGGGGCGGGTATGCGGACTGACAAGTCTATCCTACACAGTTTATCTATAAAGAAGATGTTCCTTACACCTCGGTGTTTCTGTGGTTTAATCCCCTTTAGGTTTATCGGTCGGTCGTGAGACCTTAAAGTTCAGCTTTTGAGATGTTTCTGTGGAGGTTTTGTTCCGGTTTTGTCCGTCTTTTTTTGCCCGTTCCGCGATCCTGTTAAGATCTGTAAGAAGCATATCCGGGTCGGCGACCTTGTGCCTGTCCATGTTCTCGCCCACCGTACCCCATGCAGGTTCTCCACACACAAAGCACGGCATACCGTGTCTTATGAAAACATCCACCGTATCGGGATAGGCGGAGATTACCTCTTCCAAGTTTGATTCACGAGTTATTTGCATATGACTCCTTGTCCTTTGTATATAAACTTGACATGTTGCTGAATCTTGTGCATAATAGCACCAATTATAGGAGCGTTAAGTGACATTATCAAGAGCAGAAAGGGTACACCAACTACTGGAAAAGTTACGCTCCTTCGACATTGACATAGAAGGAGTTGCGGCCGCCACCAACGAGGGACTAGTGATTGCTTCTTCCCTCGAGGAAGGCCTTGATGAGGAAAGGCTTTCAGCTGTTTGCGGGGCTGTTGCCGCTGTGAGTAAAAGCACGGCTGAAGAATTGAGAAAAGGGGTTCCAAGCGAGATGATTATTAAGGCCCCTGAGGGTTTTATCTTGATTCTTCGTGCCGGAGTTACTTCGCTGGTGGTGGCGGTTACTTTACCTACCGCTAATCTGGGGTTGGTACTCATCGACATGCGCAAGATTGCAAAGGAGATAGCTCCTATCCTGGATAAGTAGATTAAAACTCCGTCTTAAAATATACCTTGAAATCACTCCAATTATGGTCCGTATCCCAAGGGGCTATCGTATCAACGGTATCGATCGGTTCTACGGTATCTTCCTCTGCCGCAGGATGCGCTACATACAATGTTTCTCCGGGTACGTCTTTCCATTCGGTTATGTACCAGTAATTCCCCCGTTTATGTATCTTCAGTTCAAGACCGCCTGATAGGCTTTCGTAAGCGGCTATTGGTGTTTGCAAATAATAGTTGGCATATATAAAACCGTGTGTGTCCGATGCCGAAAAGTAGGTCGTATCTACCTGTAAGATAAGCGGGGGTATTCTGTAGTCGTTTTCAAGTTCATCGAACATTGAATAGGTCAATGTACTTTCCGCGTAGAAATCCCAGACAGAATACTCTTCACCAAGGGAGGTATCTTCCGGGATGAACAGAAACTCATTCGAGTCGAGGGAATGGTAGAAAGACTGTTTATCAAGTGTGTTATAAGCGTCAATCATGTTGTGAAATACGGCTATGGAATCGACTGGGGTTAATTTTTCGGCGTAAGCACTCGGACTGAACAAGTCACAACTCAAAAGAAAGCTAGAAAGAGCTGTTAACGGTAAGATACGCCTGAAAAGGGTCTTCATTATCACTCCTTGTAAATGTAAAGCCTCCCAGGATCGACACATAGGACCATGGTCTGATCTTAAAGTCAAGGCCGGCAAGATTGCTTTTTTCGACTATATCTGTCTCTTCCTGGGGAGCCTTTTGAATCCTGAAGCCTGCGAAGGGTGCAATCCTCAACCATTCCTTCTCTGTATAGCTTGACCACCATTCTTCCTTGCGGACAAGTACATAGGCAAGGCTGAATCTCTGGGTTATCAAGTCCAGTTTATTTGTTAAGGCGAGTGAACCGGAAACCATCTTCCAGTTTTCACTTCGATTCCAGGTAAATGAAATACCGGGCTGCACCTGCGAGACAGGGAATAAGGTGACGGTTGCATTCTCATCGATTGTACGATCAGCTTTATTCTCGGTTGAATCCGTATAGTAATGGGTAAAGGTGAATTGTAATGATGTTGAGGTGTAAATATCGATGTACTTTGAGTCGTCAAAGCAGATATAAAGGGAGGCGTTAGCAGACTTGCTGAGGTTTGATTCATCTGCTTCTTCAGGATGAAAGTAATGGGTTCTGGTATTGCCGTGGGTGAAGAAAAAGTTAGTCCATAGATTCGCCGTAGGGTTCCAATTCATGGTCAGGTTTGTGTTTTCTGTTGCAACGTCGCGGTCCGAGGTGTTGGATTCATCAGGTTTTTCGATAGTTTCCAGTAGAAGCGATTGTGTAAACAGGATATAGCCTGGATCATAGGGATAGGGTCCCTCGTAATTCGCTACCGCCTGTTTGGGGCGTCTGGAAAAATAATGACGCACCTGCCCTACGAACCAATACCTTCTTCGTTCCTCATTGAAGTATCGATCTACCTGATCGCGGGACGAACCCTTTGTATTGAATTTTAAAACCAGATTAGTTTTATCTATAGGTTGGTAACTTAATCTGACTGCTAGTTCTTTTTCATCCTCGATTTTGCTCAACGAGTCGTTTGTATAGTTAGTTGTGCTGTCAATATCATACGAGGCATCCAGGTTAACGCCGATCCGTGGTGATATGCGAAAGGTATCTCGAACCCAAATCTGCGAGCCGAGTATTTGTTCCTCCGAGTAACCCCTGTTTCTATCTAAATATACGTAACCGCCCCCCTGACCCCACCCTTTAAGCAGTTTCAATCTTGCAGAGGTTATCTCTATCGTATCACCGCGGTAACTTAATCCGCCATTAACGGTATTCTCATGGATAAAATCCAGGGTGCAGGCTTCAACCTTAACACTGATGAATGCCTCGTCGTACATTTGCCCGTTGATGTTCCATTGAAGCGGCCCGCCGTAGCTGGAAGCGGATTTTTGATTCCCGTATTCCAACCGGTAGTATGAATACAGCAAGTCGGTTTCCACCTCTGATTTAAGAAACCCGATGGTTGAGTTTGTAATCGACTTCCAGCCGCCGTCGGTTTGTTCCGTCTTGGCTCTGCTTCCTGAAAGCCCGGTACTTAATATCAGCCATTGATTAGGCTCGAATTCGATTCCTGCAAGATTGTCTCTATCCCGGTAGAGCTGTTTGGATAGGGAATCCCAGTTGGTGTACTCAGATCCCCATACCTTAATCTTCAATTCGTCAGATAGAAGACGTTCGAAATGATATGAGGCGTTCAGAAGGCTGTAGCTCCCGGTACTGCGGCCCGATGCGTAGAAGAAGGTGGTATCGGCCCCGAAGAAGCTAAATAACAGCGCTGCAAAGCTTAATGTACTCATCTGCAGA
Organism: Caldifarciminota bacterium; assembly: GCA_014729665.1. GTDB lineage: Bacteria > Hydrothermota > Tepidihabitantia > B3-TA06 > B3-TA06 > WJJO01. Next base: position 4,991 of record WJJO01000275.1, on the reverse strand, counting down.
TAACTCCTGGGGACGAACCGTTTCATTATATCCTGATTTCCTGATTATCGATGCCGGTTCATCGATACCCATCATCTTGAGATTATTAACAAGGGTTTTTCTCCTGTGCGCAAAGCACGAACGTACGAATCTTATATACTCCTGCTCCCCGCACGGCAGTTCAACAGACGCCTTGGGTTCGAGCCTTACGGTCGATGAGGTAACCCTGGGGCGTGGTTTGAATGCCGATGCAGGGATATCCATAATCTTCTTTGCTGTAAGAAACGTCCCGGATACCACCGAAAGGGCCGAGTAGTCGGCAGAACCTGGCGCTGCAGCCAGCCGGTCTGCGAACTCGGCCTGGACGGTAAGGACAGCCGCCTTCCAGAACCCGCGCTGTTCGATGAGCCAGAAGAGTATCTGTGCCGAGAGGTGATAGGGAAGGTTGCCGAGTACGAGTGCGCCCGGATAATCTGAAAGTTTTAGCCTGCGAACGTCGTCGAGGAATAGTTCGAGATTGTCGTTCAGATCGGCAAGGACCTCCAGTGTGGGAAAGCATGCCTCGTCAACCTCCACGGCGACTACCTTTCCAGCCTTTTTTATAATTAACCTTGTCAACTCGCCGGTGCCTGCGCCTACCTCAATGATCATGTCTCTATCGGTTGCCCTAAGGGCATCTACTATCCTTGCCGCTGTCTCCTTTGAGCGCAGGAAGTGCTGACCCAGGCCTTTCTTCGGGTGAACGTGGATGATTCGCCTAGACACAGAAGAGCTTCCTTCCGTTTGCTTCGGTCATAGCTTCAACATCCCCAGATGAGGTTTCGAGCACGTCGGCTAAGGCCTCGCAAACGTATCTTACGTAGGCGGGTTCGTTGCGTTGTCTGCGGTGAGGCTCGGGCGCAAGGTATGGGCAGTCGGTCTCTATGAGGAGCCTTTCGGCAGGAACCTTTGGCAGCCATCCCTTAGTTCCTTTTCCGTTATAGGTAAGGGTTCCGTTTATCCCCAGGTAGAAACCAAGTTCAGCTATCCGTTCGGCCTGGTTTGAATCCGCCGATACCGAGTGGAACACCCCCCAGAAGTAGCCGCGTTCTTCGACCAGGGGCAGGAGTTCTTCCATGGCGTCACGGCAGTGGATTACAATAGGTAGCTTCAACTCGTCTGCAAGCTCTATCTGTTCTGCGAATATCCTGCGCTGGACTGACCTGGGGGAGAGGTCGCGGTAGAAGTCCAGGCCAATCTCGCCGACTGCCTTTATCTTTTCGTGCTTAGATAGATACTCAATCTGTTGAAGATAGTTTTTGGGTGTGTTACGGGAGTCGTGCGGATGAATCCCGACAGCCGCCCACACCCCTTCATGTGTTTCTGCAAAACGCAGGGCGTTTTCTGCAGAGCGCAGGTCCCAGCTTATTTCGAGCATCATATTAACACCCGCCTCCAGCGCCCTTTCGAATGCCTGCTCGCGGTCCTTGCGGAACGCACGGTGTGCAAGATGGGTATGGGTGTCGAACATGATTATTCAAGAATCGATTGAACCGTAGAGGATTTTACCACAAAGGACACGAAGAAGAACTTAAGTAAATCTGCGTTCATCTGCGTCATCTGCGGATATAGGTTCATTCCTCAGGCTAAGCTCAGGTCAGTTTGGAACCGGGATCTGCTTCCTTATCCATGGTTGCAAGGACAATCTTGCCTTCAGATGTAGCGGCAAGGAGCATGCCCTGGGACTCTACGCCGCGTATGACGGCGTGTTCGAGGTTTGCAATGACTATTATCTGCTTGCCGACCAGCTCGTCCGCCGAGTAGTGCTGGGCAATGCCTGCAACCAGCTGGCGTTCCTCTAAGCCCAGGGTTATCTTTAGCTTGTAGAGCTTGTCCGCGCCTTCGACCTTCTCGGCTTCGAGGACCTTCGCGACCCTGAGGTCGAGTTTCTTGAAATCGTCTATCGTTACAGCCAAAATTTCCTCCTGGTAGTTTTTTTCAAGGATACACATATGATAGGTTCTGTCAATGAGTTTTGCGATTTAAGAATCAAATAATTCTACACCAGGTCTTGACATGGTTGTGTTTTGGGATATCCTAGGCAAGGTTTATCTGATGTAGAATATAATGAGATTCTTTAGTTCTGAAGAGGGTCAAGGGTACCCCGCACGGAAATGAGCCCGTGCGGGGCTTTTTTAGGATTTAATGAAAACGGAAATACCGGTAAGTTGACATGTTTTACAAGTTAACTATTATTACGATAGTAAAACTAAGGAGTTAGAATATGATGCGAGGTAAACGTGGTTTATTCATGGGAGCAGGCGTTGTCCTCTTATTATTTGCATCAATCATCCATGCGGAAGGGGTTACCCCTGCGATGGCAAAACAGGCTGCTGATGCCTACATAGATGCAACACGCAGTGAATGGAGCCAACTGCATCATCTTTCAGGTGAATCCGTCAGCATACGGGACGTCAACAGGCTTAATTCAGCCGATTCCGGGGAACTACTAGGTTACTTTGTAAGGCTGAATCCTGAAGGATTCATTGTACTTTCCGGAGATACACGGCTACAAACCGTGATAGCATACTCTTACCGGGGAAGTATTCCAGACGAGAGGTATTCTGAAGACAAGTTTCTGCAGATGGTTCGAGCCGACCTTGTCTTAAGGAATCGGGTCTTGAGGGTGGGTAATGTCAATCAAACCGATTGGTCAATATGTCTTTCAGCCGGATTACAATTCCCGGCTACTCAGTATTGGCCTTCATTGGGAAGTACCGGTACCGGCGGATGGGTAGAGACGACTTGGGAACAGGGAGCCCCATACAACAACTACTGTCCGATAGATCCCGAAGCCAGCCAACGCTGTGACGTGGGATGTGTTGCAACCGCCATGGCTCAGATTATAAATTATAATTCTAAAAGAAGGGATTATTTTCATAATGTAACCTTCGATTCAGGTGACAGTTATGAATCGGATAGAACCTCACCCAGTATTATGATAGACGATGACGCCTCTGTATACGACTTTCCCGATTTCGAGACCCTCACAGGCTACATGGTTGAACTGAGGACGAAATATATCAACAATCAATTTACAGATAACAACGATTATGCGGCCCTTTGTTTTTCCTGCGGGATTCCCGTAAAGATGAAGTATACCGCATCCGGTTCCGGCACCCTAACCCTCTGGGCGTCAGGGGCATTGAAGAGCAAGTTCGGCTACAAATCGAGATACATCGGAGGTAATAACGAGGAGTTTTATGATGTATTGAGTCAGAACATGAAGGATTCCTTACTTGCCATCCTGAGCATGTATAATACTAGCGGTGCAGGGCATGCGGTCGTCTGCGACGGGCTTCAGATAAGGGATAACGGCGATCGTCTTTATCACCTTAACTTCGGCTGGGGGGCAAATAGCCCTGACTATATAAACAATGCCTGGTATTATGTACCCGACGGTATCCCGCAGGGATTTCACATCATAGACGGTGCAGTGGTGGATATTATTCCTCCCGAGGCATCTTATCAGCCTGACAATGCAATCAGTCTTAATCCGGACTCAGGCTTCATAGGTGATGACGTTTACAATTCCACCGCAGAAGATCAGACCCTAACCCATGCAACGGATTACGGCAATACAGCCACCTATTACATCAAGGTTCAAAATGATGGAAATATAGCAGGGGAAATTACCGTTTCGACCAAGGACGAAGTACCGGCAGGATGGGAGGTTTACTTCTATAAAGACGAAAACGATCAGGATATTACCGGTTCGGTAACCTCGGTATCGGGCTGGTCCGCAGGTGAACTCGAACCCGGGGAGGAGAAACTAGTACGGATGGAGGTAACACCTCCCTCCACCCCGACTACGCACAAAACCTGCCCGATCGAGATTAAATCGGTGTCCGACTCAGATGACGATTTCGAGGATGTTGCAGCGATTAATACCTCGGTCGGTATCTCGGAGGATTCTCCGACGATCCCTGACAGGATGTTTATTACCCATACGTCGGTGAATCCCGATGGAAAAGTAGTTGTTTACTATGGATTGCAGAGTACAGCAAGGTGTAAACTAACCGTTTACGATGCAGGGGGCAGGCTGGTTAAGACCTTGGAGGACGGTTTCATAACTGAAGGCACACACCGGATTGTATGGAATTGTATGGATAAAGCCGGTCGGAGGGTTTCAGCAGGTACCTACTTCCTTATTCTCCAAACAGAAGCTGAAACCGCCCAGGCTAAAACGATAGTTATTCGTTAGGTCTAAAAGCCGAACTCGAAGGAATATACCGTTTTCAATTAACGACAATCTACATCAGTTGAAGCTTGAGGATTACCGGCTTAGTTGAGGTTTGAATCCTTAGCATGTATACTCCGGAAACGAGATTGCCGGTTTCCAGCGGCATTTCAAAGGAAGTCTGGAAATCGGGGATCCTAAAGGTCGCTAACCTGCAGCCCGTTACGTCGAAAAGAGCGGCCTTTTGGATTTTAATACTACCTCGTTTCAATAACCTGATTTTTTCTCCGGACCTTAAGACAGTTTTTTCCAAAGCGAGGTCAGGTTGAACTTTAACAGGGTATTTTGCGATAACGTTTGTATCCCCGGCTTCGTTGCGGAACAGGAAGTTGCCGCGTGATTCGTCCCAGTTTGTTACCAGGAGATCCGGATACCTGCTGTATCGGTAGGTAACCTCCACGCCGCCTGCCTGGTTTATCTGTATCCATCCGTTTGCAGGATTCCACAGATAATCAGCCGGAGCAGCAGTCGAACCACCGATACTTACGTCTGTAATATCAAGTATCGGCATAACGGAGGGGTAGACTACATCACCTGCATCAATGAATCCGAAGTCTTCGGTTTCTTCAACCCAGTTGTCGTTATCGACCTCACCCCAGATAAGCTGCTCGCATACAAGGCCGGATATCGGCTGGGGAGACCATGTCCAGTCTGGAGATGCGTTAAAGGAGTTGTCGACATTTTCATAAACTGAAGCAGGTTCCCACCACCCACCTCCGGCAAGGTCAAGGTC
>WJJO01000274.1 GCA_014729665.1 Caldifarciminota bacterium | reverse complement strand
GTCCAGGATATGTTAATTCAGCCCAAGCTTTCTGCAATCTGAACCGCGTTCAGGGCCGCTCCTTTGCGGAGGTTATCGGTCGTAATCCACAGGTGGAGTACAGTTCTGTCTTCCGGAGCGTGACGCAGGCGTGAACAGTAGACATCGTCTGCACCTTCGGTCTGGGCTGGCGTGACATAATCATCACCTGAACGATAGGTGATACCCGGATAGGATGTCAGGGATTTCTCGATCTTCCTGAGATTAACCTCTTCTGAAAAGATGAAGGTTGCCGATAAGGAGTGTCCAACCTCGACAGGCACACGGGTACAGGCTGCGTAGATCGCCAGTTCTGCATCGTCGAGTATCTTGCGGCTTTCCGCTCTGAGCTTACGCTCCTCCGTGCTTTCACCCGTCTTATCGAATGATCCTATCCGGGGTATTAGATTGGAAGCAAGAACTCGACCGAACACTTCCTTCGCGTCATCGGGTACCTCCTGCCCGACGGCAAGGTACTCCCGCTGAAGTCTGAGTTCAGCCAGGGCGTCCTTGCCCGCGCCGGACGCGGACTGAAGTGCGGTTGCGACTATCCGCTCAGGTCTTGCAACCTTACAGACGGCATCTACGACCATGACGAACGGGATGGTCGTGCAGTTTGGGTTGGCTATTATTTTCGATGAGGTGGACTTTAAGATGTTTCCGTTTACTTCGGGCACAACAAGGGGGACGGAAGGGTCCATCCTGAACACCTTGGACTTATCGATTATCCAGGCGTCTCCTTTATAGCCTTCTAGTATCGGTCTGGTTACCTCGTCGGAGACCGAGCAGAAGAAGACGTCTGCAAGAAGGTCCCAGTTCTCGGTTACAGTCGTCACCTCGACCTCTGTGTCCCGGAACCGGATGCGTTCGCCTGCACTTCGTTCGGAGGCGAACAGGGTAAGTTCGGATACAGGGAAGCCCCGTTCTTCCAGCAACGAAAGCGTTGTCCGGCCTACGAGTCCCGTGGCCCCGATAATTCCGACTCTCATGATGTATTCTATCAAATAAGACGGCAGGCGTCAAGGGTGGTGAACTAGTCTGTCGTGAATTGCGTTCGTCATAGTCTGACACATAATCTAGATGTATGAAGAAAGAGAGGTGAGGTTATGAGAAATAGTGCTTCTGCAAACAATCGATCAACGGACATTTGGAGAAAGAAGATTCAGCTGACTTATCCACTTGTCTGCGAATTTCTTTCCGCACTCAGGATTGAGGTTGGAACCGAGGAAGATGAATTGAACATCCTGTGCCTGGAAGGGGCGTCACCACGACCCGAGCTTGAGGGATTGATAGAGGTAACCCGTAACACACCTGACATTTATAACGATTGTATAGTACTAGCCTGGACTGACATCAAGGGCACGCATCTCGCAGTAATGAGAGGAACAACCGAGCCGGGAAGTTATTACACAACGGTCAATCCACACCCGGAAGGGGCGGCGCATCTGGTGTGGGGCAGGCATCTTTACAGGCGCGGGAAACACCGTGGGAAACCGGCGCTGGTCTCGGCAACCGGGATGGACAGGGTGTGGAGAGACAGGGACGGCGACTTCGGCCAGGACATGGAAGAGAGGATATACAAGGGAAGGTTCGGGATTCACGTTCATGCAGGCGGTAGTGGAAAGAGTATTGGCCGCTGGTCAGCGGGATGCATTGCAATCTGCGGCGGATACGAGGGTGAACCCTACTCGTTCTTTACCGAAAGGATCAACGCGCATCCGGGCAAGGTAATCGGGCTGACCCTTTGGGGTTCTCGTAATTTTTCAATGTGGTTTCAGGACAGGGATGGATGGAGACCGACCCTCAGATATGGTATTCGCAATCCCTGGGTGGCAGATGTACAGCGGTTTTTGAGCCGGCATATGAGTGAAAGGCTTGTAGCAGACGACGACTGGGGTCCGGCAACGCAGAAGACGTTTCTGGATTTTCAAAGACAAAATCAACTTGTAGTCGACGGTATCTGCGGCCCGTTATCGTGGAAGAAACTTGAAGACAGCAAATCTAAAACTTAAACGGGAGGCTGCTCGTGGTGATCGAACAGGTAGCTAAGGCGTGCGAGGCGGTGTCGCTGGCAATCAGGCGATGCAAACGTGACAATATTAACAGTGATCTACAGGAAGCGTTGGATGAGGCTCGTGAGCACCTCAGAAAGGCTTTAAGCGAGTTGAAGGATACGCAATCCGACGACCGTAAGTTCTATGACGCTATATTGAAGTACTCACTTTCCAAGAAGGCCGAACTGGGTGATAATATCACCGATATACTTCGCTTCATGGGGAAGGACAGATGAGATGGATATCGCGTCCCTTGTACGCGATTTCGGAATCCCCGTCGCCCTTCTGGCTGCTGCGGTAGCCGCACTCTGGCGCGCGTGGCGGGTCGAACACCGGCTCAGGGAACGCGACAGGGAAGATCGGCTCGCAAAACTCATCGAACGTGAAGCGGAGCTCTACACTCTTTATCGGCAACTTGCACTCCGGGAACTTACCGCACTTGCAAATAACCGTCAATCGGAGCTTAAAGTTTAAGATGACGAATAATGATGAAACTCTTGATACGGCAGACTTTCGCCGCAAAGCTATAGCCGACCTTGAAGATTTGAAGAATCGATATCTTACGATGGTGCGCTCCAACGGAAAGGAAGAAAACAAGTTAAAAGGGGATCGTCTGGAACGGGCGGTCAGGCTTCTACCTGGATTGCTCAAGACTGAAGAAAACTTTCTGTCTTCTACTGAGGAAGCAAACCGCCGGGAAAAGCTTGAGGCTGAACTCGAACCGCTGTTTGCCGTACTGGAGAAGGTCATCGGTCCGGAGTTTGAGCAAAAAAGAGATGAGATAATCGCGGCGCTCGAGGCCGAGTTGAAGTAAAATGGCAACCGAAGACAGGACCCTTCTCGGTAGATTCCTCGAGCGCCTGCGAGAACGTGCACCCCTCCTTGCGCGTTACCGAAATGACCCCGCGCTCTTCTTTTCAGAGCGCGGGGTCCGCTTCTTTGATGAATTTGAAAGACTCTTTACAGATCTCTACTCACTTAATGTTGACAAGACGGTTCTGCTGGCTCCGCGCGGAGGGGGCAAGACCTTTGGCGCCGCACTTCTCGCGACAGCCTTCTTTCTGTTTCGCGATTTCGACGTCGGGATAGTTGCGGGCTCGGAGACCCAGGCCCTGACCCTGTTTTCGTACATATCGGAATGGCTGGAACTGAAAGAGATTGAAGGTGCGGTGGAGCGTCTGCGCCGTAGTGATCTGGTAGGGGTGCAGGGTAACAGGATAGTTGCAAGGACGGCATCGGCACGCTCGATTCGTGGGCTTCACCTGGGAAGGGGCAAGAGAGGGGCTTTATTGATAATAGATGAGGAGGCGGAGGCCGACGAGGCCGTAGTAAGGGCCGCGCGGTATACGGTAAGGACCGCTAATCCCCCGGTTATATTAAGATCCTCGACGTACCATAAACTCACGGGGTCTTTTGCCGAGCTTGTAGAAGACCATAGAGGTCAGGGGTACGAGTTATACCGATGGGACAGCTTCGATATCGCATCGGGGTGTCGGTATGAGTGCGAGAAGTGCCCAGTCCCCGAATTCCGTGAGAGCTACTGCAAGGGCAAGGCAAAGCGTGCTGAGGGCTGGATAGATATAGATCAGATAGCGGGTGAGTGGGAGGATTCATCACGGGAGGCATTCGAGGTTGAGGTGATGGGGATGCGACCTTCCTCCTCCGGCTGCGTGATCACTCCGGAAGCTATCGACAGGGCCATCGTTAAGAAAGAGGCGATTCATGAGGTAGATTTTGGGAGGACGGTGTGTTATGGGTGTTCCGGGTGTTACGGGGGTGTTGATTGGGGTTTTGCAGGGATGACCGCCGTGGTCGTGCTGGGTGTGGAAGGTGATACGGTAAATGTGCTGTACACGGAGGCCTTTCACAGGCTGGGGGTTGACGCGATAGTTGAAAGGTTGAAGGAACTGCGCGAACGTTTCGGTTTAAGAGAGGTGTATGCGGATTCCTCACATCCTTTCGAGAATTCCAGGTTGAGGGACGAGGGCTTTGCAGTCTGGGGAACCTCATCCGGTACCCTGGGGGTGCCTTTTGTCAGCTTCAAGGAGGAGGGTGTTGCGATACTTTCCTACCTTTTCGAGAAGGACCGCATCGAGATTCCAGAAAAACACACGACTCTCATAAGACAGCTTCGGACATGGCGCCGCGACCAGCACGGGCATATCGTCAAACGCAATGACCACTTCCCTGATGCCCTGATAGCCGCGATGATGAAGATGAAGATAATGGGGGTGGGTGGAGGAAGGAAACCGCGGCTATACACTTCCTCCAGACGTTTCTTTTAGTGATTCTCGCGGGCTTTCTTACGTCTTCGGTTCGTGCCCGAGCTTTTCAGCCACGTCTCGTATCTTTCCCTCGATGCGTCCGGATGCACCTTCACGGTCGTCCACCGAGATAACAATGTAGACCCGTTTTGACCGCTTACGCAGTTCCTTGCGGCAGCGATTGATAACTGCAAGTATCTCGCCCCATTCGCCTTCTATTGAGGTGGACATCGGACCGAGTTTGTAGGGCAGACCAGAATCTTCCACTATCTTAATCGCCGATGCTACGAAGCCTGAAACGCTTTCCCCTTGATCTGTTGGGAATATGGTAAACTGAACTAACATAACTTTTCCTTTTTACACCAGATTAAAGGTTTAGTCGTGGATGTCAAGGCGGGTAGATACAAAAACCTTGACAAGCATCTATACCGTTGCATAATAGATTTACTCTGGAGGTTTGATGAACATCAATAATGAGAGATCAGTATTAATAACCGACGTGGGGAGTACCACCACAAAGGCGGTATTCGTAGAGAATAAGAAGGGTGAACTGCACTTCGCAGGGGAGGTAAACGTACCCACGACCGTAGAGAAGCCAACCGAGGACGTGAAGATCGGGGTTCTCGAGGCGGCGCGCAGACTCGAGGGAAAGATTGGAGAGAAATTCATCAGTGACGACGGCATAGTAGTTCCTTACCTTACGACCAGTTCCGCAGGGGGAGGTCTGCAGATACTTGTTTTCGGACTGTCTTCGACCGAGACGGGCAGGGTGGCTGAGATGACCGCATACGGAGCAGGCGGTGTGATACTCAAGACCTTTACTATCGACGATCAGATCAGGGCCGTCGACAAGATGCGGCTTATTCACGAGCTGCACCCCGATTTGGTTCTGATG
>WJJO01000273.1 GCA_014729665.1 Caldifarciminota bacterium | reverse complement strand
GGTATCCGCGACGTCTCACGCATCGAAACCCCGCCATTGGGCAGGAAGGACGTTGTAACAGAAGTGACGAACTGGTCCGATGATGCGGTTCGCGACTGGGTTCTTCGCGAACACTCGCGCGGCGGTCTGGTCCTTTTTATCCACAACCGCATCGAAACCATAGAGGTCCTGCGCAGAAGACTCGTAAGGCTTTTCCCCTGTCTTAAGATGAATGTGGCTCATGGTCAGATGCCTGAACGAGAGTTGGCTTCTATCTATGATTCCTTCATAAGTCACCGTACGGACATACTGATTGCAACCTCTATCCTGGAAGCAGGGATCGACATACCGGACATGAACACCATCATCGTTGATAGGGCCGATCTCTTCGGTCTTGCCGACCTTCATCAACTTCGAGGCAGGGTGGGCAGGGGAACCCGTCAGGGTTATGCCATGTTCGTCGTGCCGCGGAGGACGACCGACGAATCCAAAAAACGACTGGCCGCCATACGTGCATATGCCGGTCTAGGTGCAGGCTACAGGCTTGCGGTAAGGGACATGGAAATGAGGGGCGCGGGTAATCTCTTAGGAACCGAGCAGCACGGACATGTTAACTCAATAGGATTTACCCTTTATACCAAACTGCTCGCAGAAGCCGTAGCGAGGTTGAAGGGCGGAGATTGGCTTGCTGAACCGATACTGGAGATAGAGCACGATTCCTGGCTTCCCGAAACCTATATCAAGGACACCGCAGAAAGGGTTTCGTTGTACAAGCGCCTGCTGTCCGCTGAGACGGAGGATGAAATAGAAGGGCTTGCGGCAGAGCTGGAGGATAGATTCGGAAAGATGCCGAAACCTGCGGCAAAGATATTCGACGTTGCAAGGATACGGGTTCTTGCTCGACGGAAGAAGGTCTCAAAGGTCAGCTTCCGCAAGGACGAATGGTTTATCCGGACCGAAAACCGCACCGCGCGCGGCACCGGGTCCTTGGCAAGGCTTATCGATCAATTAAGGAGGCTCTAGTTCATCACACCCTCCTAAGTTAAAAATTATAAGCACTTGACAAACAGTCCTTTTGAAGTAGGATGATTGCACAAGTTCAGGGAGAAATAATGACTACTTCCGAGGAATACATGCGCATAATAACGCTAAGGCTCATGGAGGATTTTTAATCCCCGGAGTCAAATTTAACCGAAAGGAGGACACATGAAGAAGGCAGCGTTAGTGTTGCTTGCGGCGACGGCTATTGTCTTCGCCTATTCCAATCATTCGTTTCGCTATCTTTCAACGGGTGGAACACTGTGGGATAATTACGATTGGTTCACCACCGATCCTGCACGAATCCCGACAATCGAGGGATCAGAGCTGTACACGAATCTTGCTAACTTCGTGAATTCAGCGGAAACCGGGCTACGAGATACGACTTGGATGCCCGGTTCTTACTTAATTGGCGGGAAGACAAGTGGTTCCCCCCTTGCTTTTGCAGGAGTAGCAGACGTAAATATGGTTAGAACCCCCGATCCCACAGGTATCGGTCAGGATATGGGATATACTTCAACAGCAGATACCAGTTATCAGGTGGATCCATCAGATGGTTCAATAACAGGAAGAACGTACAGTACTCAGACCGTTGATGCATATCATACAGACAGCGATTTCGGCGGCTATATCGGCCTCGGTTACGCCTCCTCCGAGACCTTTAGTCTTGGATTAGCGTTCGAACACAGAACCGACAACACCTTTACGTATGCACCTGGGGATAACAGAACAGAAAGTAATTATTCCTACGATATTGATAACAACCTGACATCCTACGATTCACTCTATTCAGTCGGCAAGCTCGGAATCAAGCAGATGACAAACGCCCTTAAGTTCGGAGCATGGATGGACAGGGGTGATCTTGAGATATCTGCCTATCTTGGGGCTGACATCCTGACGGGAAACAGCAATCTTGATACACTCTACTCATACGACCTAAGTGACCCCTCGGGTACGGCCTTGACAGCCAATTACAATGACGTTGTTACATCCTGGCCATACTTCGGCTTTTCTGTTCCTTTGGAAATTCTGGGTATCTATGAAATCTATGAAGGTTCCGAACTATGGTTCTCTGGTGGTGCTGAGTATTCTTTGACTAGCTGGAAAGACGGTACAGGAAACCAATCGGTGGCTGTAGATACCTCACTATCTGATGGAACCGTAGGCACTATCTCTGATATCTCTATAGATTCTGCGTTTATCGATGGTTCGGGAAATATGTCTGGACTTTCGTTTCATGCAGGTGTAAAGGGAATATCAGAAATAAATGACAAAATCACTCTTGGTATTGGTGCTATCCTCCGCGGTTCACTTGATAGTGATTCCACCTTCCGCGAAGGAGTAAACTCATCCTTTACAGATTACGACAACGGCGATGGTATTGACGGTGTAGAAGACTACGTAAGTACAAGCCGTTATGACTCCTCTAGTTACGTACTTGCCAAAAACACAATGGTGGGGTTATTCCTTCCAGTGGGAGTTGAGTTCAGACCCATTGAAGTACTCGGTTTCCGTCTGGGTGCGACATTCTCTCATCAGATGAACACCTTGACGTCCCATTCACAAAACGTAGGTGTTATTACAGAACATCAGCACATCGATTTCGGAGATGGAACATCTACTGATACTACCTTGTATAGATCAGCCTACGGTATTGGACACAGTGAAGAAAAACAGAAGGAAACCGTAAGCGACGTTGTATACGATTTTGGAATCGGTATTAAGGTAACCGAGAACTTCCAGCTCGATCTTATGGGCTTTACGAATCTTCTAGATATGTCGAACTGGCGCTTCTCGGCAATTTTCAAGTTTTAACCCGTATAAGGCGGCAGGTTTCCCTGCCGCCTTTTTTTCTTGATTAAATAGATCCCCTCCGTATGAAAGCGGCGCTTGTATCAAACATGATTACCGACGACTTCGAGGTTAACCAGAAGCGCATACTCGAACTCGCCGGGAATGCCGCAGGGTCGGGAGTCAGACGTATCGTCTTTCCTGAAGCTGCGGCTACAGGTCTTGTTAATACGGGTAATCCGGAACACGACCTTGAGATTGCCGAACCGGTACCCGGTCCCAGGAATTCACAGTGGAGAGATTTTGCACGCAGAAAGGGGGTTTACTTCGCCGCAGGTTTTCTTGAAAGAGACGGGAATAAGTTATACGATTCTGCTCTTCTTTTCGATCCCGGGGGCAATTTGGTGTTGCAATACAGACGTATCGATACAGGCTGGCTTAATCCTGGCGACAACAATACGACATACAGGACCGGCAAGGAAATCCCCTATACTGATACTGAATTCGGCAGGGTGGGATTCCTTATACTGCGACCCTCTGGGGCTGGACACGGGGTATGTGTAGAGATAG
>WJJO01000272.1 GCA_014729665.1 Caldifarciminota bacterium | reverse complement strand
GTGATAAGGTTAAGGATCACTACGTAAAGACCCTTACCGAGATCCGCGAACAAGGGCTGTTCAAGGAGGAGCGGTTCATCCACTCCCCCCAGGACGCCGAGATAAAGGTCGAGTTCCCGGAAGGCTCCGAGCTTGAAGAGGTAATCAACCTGTGCGCCAATAATTATTTGGGTTTGTCCTCGCACCCGGAAGTGGTCAAGGCCGCTCACGAGGGGCTGGATTCGCGCGGCTACGGGATGAGCTCGGTGCGTTTCATCTGCGGCACCCAGGATATACACCGTGAGCTTCAGGACAAGATCACCAAGTTTTTAGGAACTGAGGATACGGTACTGTTCCCGTCTTGCATGGACGCCAACGCCGGGGTGTTCGAAGCCATTTTGGGCGAAGAGGACATTATTATTTCCGACCGGTTGGTTCATGCCTCGCTCATTGACGGGATAAGATTATGCAAGGCCCAGTACGACTCGTTCAAGCACATGAACATGAAGCATCTCGAAAAGAAGCTTGAGATGCACCAGGACAAGCGGATTAGACTTGTGGTCACCGACGGTGTTTTCAGTATGGACGGCGACCTGGCTCCCCTGGACGAGATGGTAGCGTTGTGCGAGAAATACGACGCCATGATCCTGGTGGACGATTCACATGCCACCGGATTTATCGGCAAGACCGGGCGGGGCGTGCACGAGCACTTCGGCGTGGTGGGCAAGATAGATATCATTACCACGACCCTGGGCAAGGCTTTAGGCGGAGCGTCGGGCGGATGCGTGTCCGGCCGTGCAGAGATAGTGGAGATGTGCAAGCAGCGCGCGCGTCCCTATCTTTTCTCAAACACCATGCCCCCGGTCATCGTGGCCGCGGCGTCCCGCGTGATGGATATCGTATCGGAGACCACCGAGCGCCGCGACAAGCTCGAAGCCAACACAAAGTACTTCCGTGAGAAGATGACCGAGGCCGGCTTCGATATCAGGCCGGGTGAAACTCCCATCGTACCGGTGATGCTTTACAACGCCAAGCTTTCGCAGGACATGGCAACAGACCTTTACGCCGAGGGTATCTACGTTATCGGGTTCTTCTATCCCGTGGTACCCCAGGGTCAGGCCCGGATCAGGACTCAGCTCTCTGCCGCTCACGACAAGGAGCACCTGGACAAGGCCATCGCTGCGTTTACCAAGATTGGAAAGAAGTACGGCATTCTGGGTCTTAAGAAGAAGGAGCTGATAGAGAAGTTTGGACTATAGTGCTCCTTTTTGAGCAAAGCTCAAAAAGTTCGCAATCCGAAAAATGTAGGGGCCGGCTTTCAAGTCGGCCCGAATTAATATTTTAAGGGTAATAAGTCAGGTTGTTTATGAACTATTCCATAACCGTTGAAGTTATCACCAAACGCTTCGATGAGGTTGAAGAACAGCCCGGGATTTTATTTCACGGAAATATAAAACCTCTACAGGTATAAATCACACACAGACATCTTCTAAACAGAAATATTTCACGTAACATTGACAGAGTCCTCAAATCGACTAGTATTGGATGTAACGGTCTCGCAGACGTTTACAGGACGAATTGGAAAGAAGAAGGCCGATGTAGCTCAGTGGTAGAGCAACTCTTTCGTAAAGAGTAGGTCGCTGGTTCGACCCCAGTCATCGGCTCTTTTCTAACGTTTTTGTGTCAAGGTAAAAATCCCTTTAGATTAGGATTTTTCCCCTGGACGCTAGTGGCTATTACCCAAATTACCCCTTCTTCACTTCCAGCCTTCCCCCCGAGTGCTAATCTGAAATGTAATCCTTACCGCACGCAGGATAAAATCATGGTGTTATCCGCTTCGAGATCAATAGTGTCCTACGTGCTGGTTAGTCTGGAATGCGTACTTGAGCCAAACCTCTACGTCTCCGAGTAGAGGGTCTCCTACGACTATTACGCTGTCTACCTCAAACTTACCGTAGTATTCCTCTTCTGTGGAAAATCCACCGGTGTAGAACTGGTAGATTCCTCCGTCTTCGATTTTCACCTCTGAGGCGTAATCGGTACCTGCCTGGTCCCAATCCTGGATATCCAACCATACGTCATCCTCGGTATAAGACTTGACGCCTGCATCCGCGGCAACGACAACCGCATATACGTCCACAGCCGAGTATGCACCTTCTCTTACCTCGAAATACAGATCTGAGTTATCGGTTGAGGACTCCGCAATTTTCCCGTCTTCCCTGTCGAAAACGTAACCTGAAAGATCGGGATTTTCAGGGTCGAATCCCAGATAAGAACCCTGGCCCCAGGGACGAGGATATAGTTTTCCGCTGAAGCCCTCAACTGTTACCGTATCGTCAATCTGTCCACGGGCATCTACCCAGGTTTCTTCACCGTTAGTCAAATTGACTATCGAAATGGTGTCGTCTTGTTTGATGCCTTCGGCTTCAGCTGATGGAAGATCGGCGTACGGTACATCTTCCAGGCTTGCTGTATCTACGAAGATCGCGATGCCTTCAAAGCCTTCGGGTAACTCTTCCTCAGCCGGGAAACCCTCGATGATGACTGATGCCCCTTCATGCTCGGGCTGAAGGGTGATCTGAAGGCTGTCTACTAAGTCTTTTATACCTTCATAATCCGTATCGGGGATAATACCGCATCCTACCGCTAACGCAGCGATGGTTATTATTATTAACAGTTTCTTCATTGCTCCTCCTAATCCAGCTCATACTGAGCCGTTTTTAGGTTTACATGAACCCTGTACATTATGAATTCTAACATCTATTACACAAGGTTCACGCAGCGTACCGCGAAGCGGATAACACCTTACATCACAGTATAGTTAATCACTTAAACTTGTCAAGGATACGCGATAATTACCCATGCGATTCAAGACAATCTGAATGACCACATATCTGTATGCTCACTCACGTAGGAACTTTATCCTCTTGACTTACCTGTTTTTTCGTTTATCATTATCAACACGGGTTATTTTTGCCTGTTGTTGCTTTATTAAGGAGGTGTGTTAGTAAACAATTAGTTAGGAGGATATATTGAAACGTCTTGTACTGATGATTGTACTTACATCACTGCTAGTGCCATTAAACGCTGAACCCACGGTCATCGGCTTGGAAGGTCTGGCAAGAGTAATTGATGCTCGCAATCCCGGCTTGCACAATTGGTCGGTTGGGTTGTCATTTGCAGGTATCGATCACGGCGCCGAACATATGAACGACTGGAATCCGGAGACCTGGGACAATTCGGTTTTTCGTCTGTTTGGTTCATGGGTACCGGTTGAACCGCTGGAATTAGCGGTTGCTGGAGGTATGGGATACTCCTACCCTCAACAGATATCGGGAACAAGTCCCGATATCGGATTGTGGGACCTTGAATTGTCGGCCAAATATACGTTACCTCTGGATTATTGGAGCGTCGGCGCCGCAGCTACTGGGATAGTACCCATTCACTCACCGGTGTTCGGTGATCCGGAATTCGGCGCCGATTTCACACTTCTTGCTTCAACCTCGGTAGCCGACGCAGATTTCCACATTAATCTCGGCGGTAAACTTCGCGGGAGAGATGCCCTTGTAGCACTAGCCGCAGGTGCGGAGTATCATTATCTGTTCCTCAACCCCTATCTGGAGCTTTCCACCGAGGCTTACCCCGGTTACCTTCCGCTACGTCTCACCCCTGGTTTAAGGATAATAACCAACACGGGCATAAGCTTCTTCTATGCAGCCGACTTCGGTTTGAACAGCGATGCTCAGACAGTCGATATCCAGGATACTCATTATATCAATCAGGTATATGCAGGGATAGCCTTCTGTTCGGCAGATAGGAGTAATCCGGAAGTATACCGATCTGCAAAACTTCTCATAACCGTTGAGGATGAAGAGACAGGAAACCCGATTCCCGCACAGGTTACGATAACCGATCACGTACCGGGGGTATTCCTTCTCGGTCGGGACGGTCAAAGACTCGTCGACGTTCAAACCGGAAGGTATGAAGTAACGGTATCGGCGCCCGGTTATGAAGACCAGGTGTTGATGGCGAATTTCTCCGCCCTGAGAAGGAATCAACTCAACGTCAAGATGGTTCCTCCCTACTATTCGCGCAACAACACCTTAACGGTAAGGATACTCGACAGCTACACCAATAAGCCGATACAGACAGGTTCCGTGACAATTGCAGGGATAAACGTAGATACCGACGAATCGGGTGAGGCGGAATTCAAGTTGCCCGGCGGTAAATACGAAATCCAGGCCTGCGCTCCCGGATACAGAACCGAGATCGAGGATATTAAATTTTCAGCAGACGAACCGCTTACAGTCAAGATTAAACTGACCCGATCCTAGCTTCATACAGGTACACAATTCCGGGCCGCGGTTTGAAGCCGCGGCCTTTTTAATAAAGGGTCTTGTATAGTTTAGTATCGAACTACTAAGCATAATTTGGTTTCCTCATAAGTATTTCTACTAGTTTATTCACCTGCTGGTCAAAAGTCAAATCTCTGTAGTTTTATCTGAATTCCATCTCCTTCAAGTAATACTCCCAGTTCCTCTTTCTGATACCCTTGTAGGTATTCATGTTCGTTTTCGACAAACCCCAAAAACCTTCCATCCCATTAACGTGAACCTTGCCTGAAACATACTCCCCTTT
>WJJO01000271.1 GCA_014729665.1 Caldifarciminota bacterium | reverse complement strand
GCTATATACATCAAGGTAGGTCCCTGCGTTTTCAGCCGTCAAATGTAAGCCGTAAGGAATGTCCCGCTTTTGTCATGCTTTTGCCAGTCTTTTGGGTAGCTTTTGTCCCACTTATTTTGACGAATTGGATATAACCCTGACGCGATTGCATTACAATCAAAACGGCGCTGCTTATACAGCGCCGTTAATGCTAGCTACGTGGAGTCGGAAATTGAGACTAACCGTCCGTCAGGGTAGACTCCAGCACCCTTAACGGAAGGTAATATCAATCCGGGAATAGATCCGAATGAACTAAAGAACCTTCAGAAAGCAGTGCCGAACCTGCAGCGTCCCGGGACTGAATCTCATAAAGGTCACCTGAACCGGGAGTGAATTCGTCTTTCACGTCAACCTCGGCATAGGCGCCCAGAAATCTCTTCGCCTCGGATAATGAAACCGAACCTTCATCTTCCTTAGAGTAGTAACGCATTGCTTCTACTATATAACTTTCGAGCAGTTTAGGCCACAGGTGATTCAGGAGTTCATTGGAACCGAATAAATCGACACAGAGGATATCTTCCCCAACGCATACGACTACCCCTTTGATTGAGGAATTATCCTCGGGCAGGTCTTTCAGTTTCGTGTAGTAGTTGTCGCGATTTGTTTGATATCCCTTGTCTTCATATATGTGACGAAACGCACCTGTCGAAGATTGAGCGCCGAGGATATCCTCCTGGTTCTCGGCGACCTTTTCCCATACCTTGGACTGGTCCTTTTCTTTCCTTGCGTTAGCCCTCACCGAGGGGGAGACGTTGATGTCGGCCTCGGCGAACTGCTTGGTGGTTCCCGACCATCGACCGTGTTCGGTGCAGTAGCATGCGACCTCCAGCCAGTCTGATTTCGGCGGAATCAACATGTCGTTTTCAATCATCCTGTCCTGCTTGGCCCCTTTAACAACCTCTCCGGCCATTACGAACACGGTGGAATTACCCTTGTTTTTAACAAGTATTGTATTCACTTCTCCCTCGTTTTTCTCGGATACTACAATCCATCCTTTATCAAGGGCTTGGGAAAAAGGGGTAAATGATTTATGGCTACCCGAGTAAGTCAAAGGGAAGATACGAAGATTCTCTGTGGCTATGCCGGGCATTATTGTTACTTTTCCTGAAACGTTTCGTAATTCTGCCTGGTCGCTTGAAGTCGTCCAGAACAGTAAAAGTATAGCGGTTAATGCTTTCACGATTGTCTCCTTTATTTATCCAGTCGGAAGTGTACCGGAAACGATACCTTAACCGGTACAGGGATTCCGTTTTGATTTGCCGGACTGAATCGAGCTTTCCTTAAGGCATCGATAGCTTTCTTGTCGAATTCATCGTACCCGGAGCTTCTAAATACCCGGGCCTCAAAGACACGACCTTCTGCATCAAGTCCGAGCAGTAATTGCACCGTTCCTTCAATGCGCATCTCCTTCAGTCTTCTGGGATATCCTATGTCGATTTTTGTTTTTAGAACGGGGAAGGTAACATCTATACCGGGGAAGGGTATTGAATCGATATCAAGGTTTTTATCCCCCCCGGGGAGGGGTGAATCCCAGTCAGGTGGATTAAACCCGAGTGTATCAGCCTTTTCCGGATCCGTTACTTCCTTTATTTCACCGTAGTTATCCTTCGGGGGTGGCGGCTTAGGTATTAACGGATCATCCAAGGGTTCCAGCCTGTCAGGAACCAATTCAAGGGTTGACGACATCTTAACAGGTCTTATCTTTACGTTACCGAGGGAGAGGAACGCGGCTATTACTATCGCTAACGCCCCGATGATACCCAGTTGCATCCTGTGGATTGCATTGTCTCGCAAGGTCTTTTTTTCTCGTTTCATCCTAACCTCCATATATTAAGTAATACAGACTTCCGATTCACTTATTCCGTTGGAGTATGATGGGATAATATCCACATTACTGATATCGGTTTTATACCCGGATGGATGCTGAACGCTTGACACCTTATCAGAAGTTGTCTATACTCAACTACTTGAATGGAAGAAGAACGATTTAAGGCATATTGCTTGATTTAGATATCTACTAAGAGTTATAAGAAAGGGACTTGAGTAAATGATGAAATCCAGGATACTGATCGTTGAGGATGAAAGGATAGTAGCAGGCGACGTTAAGTCTCGTATTGAAAGCCTGGGTTACGAAGTAGTGGGAACGGTGGCAACCGGGGAGGAGGCAGTTTTTTTAGCCGAAAGAGAAAGACCTGATCTGGTTCTCATGGATATCATGCTGAAAGGGGATATCAACGGCATTCAAGCGGCCGAACAGATAAAAACCTTCTACGATATTCCGGTTGTATATCTTACTGCTTATGCAGATGAGGAAACCCTACAAAGGGTAAAGGCATCGGAGCCTTTCGGTTACATCGTGAAGCCTTTTGAACAAAGGGTGCTCCATACAACAATCGAGATAGCCCTTTATCAGTCCCAGATGGAGAAGGCCCTGAAGGAAAAAGAGGAATTGTATCGAACCCTGATTGAAACATCGCCTGATGCCATTGTTCTTACAGATCTGGAAGGGAATTTAATCATGGTAAATAAAAGAGCGGCTTCTCTATACGGTCAACCGGGGGTTAATGATTTGATTGGCCTGAATGTTTTTGACATATTAGCGACGAAGGACAGGAAAAGGGCATACGATGATGCACGTAAGACCTTGAAACGTGAAAGGATAGATGATGTTGAATACCTATTGACCCGCAAGGATGGTTCTTACTTCCCGGGCGAGGTAAGTGCTTCAGTTGTCAGGGATGCGAAGGGGCGTGCTAAGGGATTGATTGCAGTTATTCGCGATATATCGGGGCGTAAATCTTCGGAGGTTGCGCTTAAGAAATCTGAAGAACGTTACAGGGCGTTGACCGAGGAGGCCCTGGTTGGTGTATATATTTACAGCAATAAGAGAAGGAAATATATTTTTGTTAATCCGGCCATGGAGAAGATTACAGGTTACTCCAGGGAAGAACTCCTTACCATAGATCCCAATAAGCTTGCACTTCCGGAGGGAAAAAAACTCCTTGCCGAGAGAGAAAAAGCGGTTAAGGAAGGTCGGGAAAAGCCTTCCCAGTATATGATTCGAATACTACGTAAGGACGGTTCTATTGCCGTGCTTGAGGTAAGAACCAGGCCTATCGAGGATGAAGGTGAGGTTGCAGCACTCGGGAACTGCATAGACGTTACGGGTATAATCAAACAGAAGGAACAGATCGAGAGGGCGAAACTCGAATGGGAGCGAACCTTTGACGCCACATCGGACCTGGTAATGATTGTAGATAAAGATCAGGGGATAATGAGGGCGAACAAAGCGGTTGCTGACTATGCCGGCTTGGATTTTCCGGAACTGCTTAAGATGACCTACTTTCAACTTTTCCATAT
>WJJO01000270.1 GCA_014729665.1 Caldifarciminota bacterium | reverse complement strand
TATAGAGTGGATTTCCCCTGGGAAGAGGCTCAGGAGAATATGCTTCTTGATATGTCACGCCATTCCCTGGTTCTCGGACGGGAAGCGGTAGAGAAAAGAACGGCGGCGAACAGTATCTCAAATGAACCGATGTGGTCAGACTACGTAGAGGGGAATGTGATTGAGGGGGAAAGCGAACAGTGGCCTCCGGAAGGTTCTACCTCTACAGGCGGCTGGGTAGAGACCACCTGGACGCAGAAGTGGCCCAACCATCACTACTGCCCGGAAGACCCGAGCACCGGCGCTAAATGCGTCGTGGGATGCGTTGCCACCGCCATGTCCCAGATAATCGATTATCATGCCGACAAAGACAATTACCTGCCGGTCGTCAAGCTCGAAGGCTGGGATCGATACACGTCATATTCAACCGATCCGCCAATATACATAGACGGTGACTCCAGCAAGTATGATTTTCCCTCATTCGACGCCCTCAACGAGTACATGATAGATGCAAGCAACGCGTACAACACCGATTCAAAGATAACCTATCACGAATTAGGCGCCCTGAGCTTCGTATGCGGCATAACTGTAAAGATGCAGTACTCCAGTGATGGCTCCGGGTCGCAAGTTAAAACCGTGGCGCGTGCGCTGAGAAGGAAGTTCAACTACCCCTCACCCACCTACATCACCGTAAGTCAGACCATGTATGATAAGTTGAAGAGTAATATGAAATCGGCGCTCCCCGCAGAACTCAGCATATACAGCTCCGGAGGCGGTCCAGGGCACGCCATTGTCTGTGACGGCCTTCGTGAAGAAGAAGGCAAACCCGACTACTTTCATCTGAATTACGGATGGGGTGAAGGCTCGCCTGAAAACATAGTAAACTGCTGGTTCACCCTGCCTGATGGTATGTGGGGGTTTGACATAATCGGTGGTGCTGTGCTGGATATCGTTCCCCCGGTAGGGAATCCGGCCGTTGCAGAACCGCCTCAAAATGATAATGGCGGTATTGAACTCTCTATCAACACCGTACCGGTTGACGGGAAGTTCACCCTTTCTTATACCATTAATAAACCGGCTGAGGTGAAGGCGTCTGTTTATGACGCAGCAGGGGCAAAGGTTCGCACCCTGTTTGATAATAAATCAGCATCGGGCACCCATATGGTCAGTTTCGAGCCAACCGATGAAAACGCCAGACCCCTTCCGGATGGTTCATACTTCCTTATCTTTACAGATCGTCGAACGATTGTAACCAGGAAGATAATCGTAACGGATTAGGAATGTAATCCCGCATTTACAGACTATTGAGGTTACCGCAGGGTCTACTCCGATCCATCGTGATGAGGTAAACACGCTCAAGCATTACACCGGACCTCCTTCGGCCCGGCCCTTTATTCGTTAATCCCTTAAGGATTCGTCTCCGTATACTTAAGATCCCTTGTGTTTCAGACACCCTGAAATACATTGACAGCCCGACCTTTTTTACGCATCTTCGATGTTCGGCAGTAACCATAAGCTGTCGCGATGAAGGAAATGCCGAAAGCTAAATCGAGTCCCGGCCACACAAGCCCTTGACAAATCGATGGTTATGATGTATAATACCTGTAAGAAATTGCATATAATCAGGATTCTTTAGAACAAAAGGAGTTCCTATGAAGGATTTGGCTCAGAGGGCCGTCGACACAGCAAAACACGCCGGCGCCGATTACGCCGACGCAAGGGTCCTCCGTGTCCGTAATCAGCAAATCCAAGTCCTCGACCTCTCTCCGAAATCCATAGGTGATAGGACCGATGCAGGCATCGGCATCCGGGTCCTGAAGGACGGAGCCTGGGGCTTTGCCTCCATAAGCAGGGTAGACAAACGCTCCGCAGAGAAGGTTGCCCGGGAGGCCGTAGCCGTGGCAAAGGCTTCCAGCCTTACGGCAAAGAACAATAAGGTTAAACTGGCCCAGGAACCCCCGCACATTGATCGATTTGAAACCGAGGTTGAGATAGATCCATTCAGCGTTCCGATAGACGATAAGTTGGGGTTGCTCCTGCGTATAAACGAAAGCATACTTCGAGGTAAGGATATAGTAAAGGCAATTGCGGTATGCAGATCGAAACACCGTCACCAATTTTTCATCTCGACTGAAGGTTCTGAGATTGAAACACTAATAACAACTGTAGACGCAACCTACACCGCCGTAGCGGTAAAGGGAAACGACAGTCAAACACGAACCTTCATGGATTTCCCGAAGAACGCGGGGTGGGAACACATCAATTCCTTAAGGCTTGCCGAAAACGCCGAACGAATTGCCGACCAGGCTCGAGCCAAGCTTTCGGCGGAGTTTCCGGCTGAGGGTAAGAAGGATTTAATCCTCGATCCCTTTCATATGTCCTTGACTATCCATGAGTCTGTAGGCCATGCGACGGAACTCGACCGGGTCTTAGGCTACGAGGCCAACTTCGCGGGAACCAGTTTCGTAACCCTTGATAAGAAGAAGGATAAGTTCCGCTACGGATCGGATATCGTAAATCTGGTTGCCGACAACACCTTAAAGGGCGGGCTTTCGTCAACCGGCTACGACGATGAAGGGGTTCAGTGCCAGAAATGGGATATAGTCAGAAAGGGGATATTTCAGAACTATTCCTCTACCCGGGAAGTTGCTCCGCTTGCGGGTTATAAGCGGTCGTTCGGATCGGGTAGAGCCGATAGCTACGCCTCCCTGCCTATAAACCGAATCCCCAACCTTTCGCTCATGCCCGGAAGAAGAAGCGCTTCACCCGATGATTTGATTGCCGATATCAAGGACGGCATATGGATAGAAGGCAGGGGAAGCTGGTCTATAGACCAGCGACGCTTGAACTTCCAATTCGGCGGCGATCTGTTCTACCGGATAAAGAACGGGAAGAAAACCGGAATGCTTCGCGACGTCATATATCAATCGATAACACCCCAATTCTGGGGCTCTGTAGACGGTCTTACCAGCAAGAAATACTGGATTCCCTGCGGGATCATGAACTGCGGAAAAGGAGAACCGATGCAGATAGCCCAGATGACCCATGGTAGTCCCTGGGTAAGGGTACGCAAGGTTCAAGTGAATCGGGGGAAGAAATGAATACCGAATGGTTGAAGGAAGCGATCGAACGCGTAAATAAGCAGAAAAAGGTCGAAGTGGCGGACCTTGTCTTTACAGCGGAAAACGAAAACCTGACGCGATTCGCTGAGAACAGAATAACCCAGAATACTACCAGGCACCGTCTTCATCTCACGTTAACCG
The DNA here is from genome assembly GCA_014729665.1 of Caldifarciminota bacterium. Lineage (GTDB taxonomy): Bacteria > Hydrothermota > Tepidihabitantia > B3-TA06 > B3-TA06 > WJJO01. The sequence continues at coordinate 4,550 of WJJO01000270.1, read as the reverse complement.
TAAGCAACGATAAGCGTCGTGGAACCTGGGAAACCTCCGACATCTCCTCGAGGGGAATCCTGTCCGCCCTCAGAAAGGCCGAGGCAATTGTCAAGGCCCTGCCCAAAGACCCCGAGTTCGTTCCCTTTCCTGGAAGACAGCGTTACCTAAAGGTAACACGTTTTTATCCCCGTACGGCTGAGCTGCCTGTTGAGGTAAAAGCAAGGGTGATTCGTGAGATAACCTCCGAGGCCTCTTCCCGGGATATGACCACGGCAGGCATCTACCGTACCGGCGATTACGTACACCTGACAGCTAATACCAATGGTTTGTTTGCAGAACACAACTGGACCGAAGCGGAGTTCTCCATCACCGCCAGGACCGATACTTCCTCGGGTTCAGCCGTTGCTCATGAAGAGGATATCGCCAAGGTTAATCCCCAGGCCCTTGCCATCGAGGCCTTCCGCACCGCCCAGATGAGTACCGAACCCAAGGAGCTGAAACCCGGTCGCTATAAGACATTGATCTCGGCGCGTGCCCTGGGCGAGATGATGCCCTTCGTTATCTTTCAGATGAACCGTCGGGCCGCAGATGAAGGACGCAGTTTCTTTGCCAATAAGCTGGGAAAGAAGGTACTGGCAAAGAAGATTAATATAGTCGCCGATCCACGCGATGTTCAAAACCCGGGTTCTCCCATCGACACTTACAACGACGGTATCGCACGCAAAAAAACGGTTTTCTTTAATGAAGGTGTGCTTGAAAATCTGTGGACCACCCGTTACTGGGCACGCAGGCAAAAGCTAGGCCAGGTTGCGATTCCTGCATCCATCTCAATGACAGGCGGCAATAAAACCCTCGATCAGCTCATAAAACGCATCGATCGAGGTCTTCTGGTGATGCATCTATGGTACATACGCTACGTCAACCCAATGGATTTAATCCTTACCGGAACCAGCAGGGACGGTCTGTTCTACATCGAGAACGGCAAGATCAAGCATTCAGTCAAACACATGCGGTTTAACGACTCGCCCATGCGGTTTCTTCGTCATCCCTCCTCCCTGGGTGTCCTCGAACGCCGTGCAGGCGCTATGATGCTGCCATCGGTACTGGTGCCCGATTTCAACTGGGCCTCGGGTACAACCTTTTAAGCCCCAATAAGCCGGGGGATATCCATAAGATCGCATAAAGACCTTGGAACAGGGCGTATTGTTCAGTTAAAAAAGGAAACTTGAAAATTACATGATTGAAAGTGCGGCATATAACAGTAGGCCGCAAGCTGTCAGCGGTTAAACGTCAGACGTTTCTCTATGTCCTCTGTATTTCCAACCCCTTTGTGCACTTGGTGTTCTTTGTGGTGAATCCCTTCTTGCTGTCAACGCTAAGCGAACAGCGGCTAACGGTCGGCGTTTACTCTGTAGTTGCATTTTCAAAGCGAATGGCCGGAAGTTTCCAAGTCCTTGACTTCTCAATCCCGCAGCCTAGAATCCCCTGATGTTGACAACGGGATTGATTGTCGAGGGTGAAAAATGGAAGTAACATTCTATTTCCCCGGGTTGATAGACTTAATAATACTATCCGTATTGATTCTCGGCACAGCCTTAATGTTCATATTCGCGGCCAAACGTACTATTGAGTTAATAAGACTCCTCCGCCCGTTCAGGATAATCCACTACGCGGGATTCGCCGCAGGTGGCGTGGTCATGGGTGCGGTTATCGGCGATAAACCCCTCGATATATATCTCCTGTTCTATATTATACTTGCGGTAATCACGGCCTTTCAGGCGGCGGTGTTTTTAAACGATATCTTCGACGCCGAGATAGACAAGCTGGCAGGCAAGAAAACACCTTTCACAAAAGGGATCATCTCCATCAGGGCCTCCTATATCCTTGCGGCAGGATTGGCTGTGTTGTCTCTGCTGCTTGCCTTAAGGTGCGGACTCAACCCCTTTCTCTTCCTTTTAGCCGCACACGTTATCTCCCTTCTATACTCTACACCCCTGGTCAGGCTCAAACGCTTCTACCCCCTGAATGTCTTCCTCCTGGCCCTTGCAGGATTAGCGGTTATGTATTCGGGCTTCTCTTCCCACAGCGATTTCCGCCTGTTCCCTGTAAGGATGCTCGTACTTGTTCTGGTTACCCTGACGGCGACATTCGGGACAAAGGACATGGCTGACATAGAGGGTGATCGCGAGCGAGGAATTCATACCCTGTTTACTCTCCTGGGTCTCAAGACGGGCCGCTGGGTTAACGCGGCCCTGGTTCTGGTTGCATACCTGGCTACCCCGTTGATCCTTGGGTACCTTAAGCTTTACTGGGCAGCGGTTCCCGCAGGTGTGGGAACCGCACTGGTCGTACTTGCAAGAAAACTCAGGGAATGGATAATCCTGCTTATCTATGTGCTTTTCGGGATAACCATCCTCGTTCTCATTGCCCTGGGTGAGATTTTTTAGAAAAAAAGGCCGACCGTACAGGTCGGCCCCGGTTCTATTGATAACCTTTAATGTATAATCATCACCTTCCGAACACTCTCGAACGTCGGCATTTTCAATCGCAAGAAGTAGACGCCCTGTGATACATCTTCCAGGTTCCAGCTTACGGAGTGCTCTCCTGCCCCCATGTTTCCCGAATAAAGTTCCGTAATCCGGGTACCTGCGGCATCGTATACGCTCATTTCGCAGGTTGTAGAATGGGTAAGCGAGAAGTTTATACAGCAGAAATCCGGGTAGATTTCTATCGTCTCCAAGCCGAATCCGGCGGAAGGTTTTTCTGCAACCGCATTGGTGATGATAAACTCCTGTAATGGTGGATCGCTAATGTTGTTGCCCTCGGCATCGGTTGCCCAGAACGTTATCAGATAGGCATGGGGTACATCCTCCACGGTTGCGAACACGGCATCATACTCTTCGTCGGGCTCAAAGGTTCGAGCTTCAAGTGAATCCTCGTATATTACCGCAAGGAAGCTGGAATCCATCGTATCCTCTATCTTACAGTGCAGCACCACGTCCGGGGTTTGGATACCGAGCATTTCGGCAAACATCGCCTCGGGCGAGAAAGGCGGATACCCGGTTGTCGGTTCAATCATCTCGTAAGGTGTTACTTCATAGCCTTCGGTAGTAAAGTTCTTGTCCTTGGTGTCCCCTGTCTGGGGAGCCTCCACCCTGAACCATGCGTTGTAATCCTTACCGCTCTCGGGCACGAACTCTTTAATAAACTCGGCTGTTGTATTCCCGCCGTGGCAGGGGAAGTTGGCAAGCACGTCCTCGTAGACCTTCTCGAAGGTCTCGAGATCCTTTATCCTGCAGGTTACCTTGGCATTCACCGTGGAACTCGTGTTATTGTGGATAACGCATTTGGGTTTGAATCCCACTCCGCCCTCTTCAACGTCGAAGGGACGTTTTATCTCGGCTATATCGAGCTCGGCGTACTGGGCGAAGAGCCCTGAGCCAAGCGCTGCGAAGATAATTACCGCCGTGATTACGTTCCTTTTCACTTTCCACCTCCTTTGAGGTTAAGTTTTGGTGGCATAAACCTTCGGTATTGAAGGATACGCCCTCTCATTTACACTGAAACCATACTTATTAAAAGAGATTTGTCAAGGATATCGACCACGGTTTTGAGGGTATACTTCCATTTGAAGGTTCTATGAGATGTCTTTTTGGGATGAACTTAAACTTGACAACTAATGTTTTCTGCATATGATTCGGGATAGATTCACGAAGGAGGAATCCATGTACGATTCACAGGATAGATTTTGCACCGAACAAATATACACCACTACAGTCTCTCGACGACCGGTAGGATACCTCATAGATTCCATGAAGCTAATTTGATGAGTAGAGCATCGCAAGGCTCAAGGACGAAATCAAGAAACAAAAAACCACCGGCCCTTCATCTGAAAAAGGTAAGACATAAGCGTCTCAACGTAGCCAAAACGACAAGACACGCACGACGGATACTTCGTCGAAATCTCTTTAAGATATCCCTTTTCCTTACACCTTACGTTTTCGTATTTATGATCTTTAGTCTGACAATCATAACCTCCTTTTTAAAGGAAGAGGGATTGTTAACCAGGTTGAATCCATTCAACACAAGCCCTTCACTTATACCTATAGGTCTATTCCTGCTAATAATCCTCCTTGCCGTCTGGTACAAGGGCTTTGCGTACGTATTTCCCTCCGGAGCTGCAAGAGGGACACCTTACGGACTAAGACAGACCCAAAGAATATCCGGTAAATCGTTCGGCAAGGCGCTCCTGGCCCACATTATTTGGCTGTTATTACTTGCCTTGGTATTCCTATTACTACTCGGTGTCAGAACATGGGAAGGGCTTATAATTGTAATAATTGTGGGGATTTCTCTGGGATTTTTCATATCAACTAGATTTCAACTTGCTCTCTTTGCTATGATCGTTGAAGGCCTTAGTTTTAACAAGGCCTTTAAGCGCAACACCCTACTCCTCAAGGGGAATTTCTGGCGCTCGGCGGCTGTGATACTCAGGGTATGTCTTCCTTCGCTTGGATTTCTTGCCTTCCTCACGATACTCATGGTTATCGGGTTATCGATCTCCGCTG
>WJJO01000269.1 GCA_014729665.1 Caldifarciminota bacterium | reverse complement strand
GAACTGGGAGTATTACTTGAAGGAGATGGAATTCAGATACAACTACAGAGATTTGACTTTTGACCAGCAGGTGAATAAACTAGTAGAAATACTTATGAGGAAACCAAATTATGCTTAGTAGTTCGATACTAAACTATACATGACCCAAGGGTTAAAAGGAAGGGATTGACTGAAACGTTTAGATTAAACTAGGTAATCATAGAGGCATAGGCGTTCTGCACACGCGCTGGAGAATCCCGGTTCGTTTTCGTCTTGTCGTTTAATACTAATTCCAGCGCAAGAACATCGATCAATTGGATAGTAATCTTATTTTTTTTATCAAAAAAAAATGTGAGATTAGCCTGGTGCTTTGCGCTGGAAACGCTCCGATTTCGGGTTAATATGAATTTCCAGCGCGGGAACATCGAATATTGGAATAGTATCTATTTATTTAGAATATATCAAAGAGTGTGAATTCAGCCCAGGGCCTTGCGCTGGAAACAGTCCGGTATGTTGAGTTTCATCCGGTATTTGGCTACCGTACGTCGGGAGATTTTCTTGCCCGATTCGGCAAGAATATCCGCTATTTCGGAGTCTGTTAGCGGGTTTTCCTTGTCCTCTGCTTCAATCAGCCCTTTTAATTTCCCATAGATTGGGTTTTGATCCCCTTTTGTAAAGAAGGTGCGAAGATGGAATATGCCCACGGGGGAGTCCAGGTATTTATCCCGCACAGCCCTTGATATGGTCGAGGGGTGAAGCTCTAACTTTGAGGCCATCTCTTTCATGGTTAAGGGGGTAATCCTGCGGCTGCGGGCAGAGAAGAAATCGTAGTTGCGGAGGAGTAGTTCCCTGCCCAGTCGGTTGAGAGTGTCACGGCGCTGGAGAATGCTTTTTATGAACATGCGTGCAGCCTCGAACTTACGTTTAGCAAACTCAACATCTGAAGGACGGAATGCCATGGGATTTGAAAGAATTTCCCTTACTTTACCGGAAAGTTTCAAGGGTGGTAAAGGCCCTTCATTGACGAGGACCTCAAGTTTTCCGTTTCTGTAATGTATAATGATATCCGGCTGGACGCATCGTGAAGATATTTCGCGGAAATTTCTTGCCGGTTTAGGGTCAAGTTTTGCGATTACTTCAAAAGCTTCGCTTACTTTTTTTGTGGAGAGCCTCAATCTATTGCATATGGTAGTTATTCGTCTTTGCAGGAATAAATCGAAGGCATCTGTAAGGATTCGCATCTCGACACTTTCTTCATTAAATCCCTGGAAACGAAGCTGTATGATTAGGGCTTCCCTGACATCGTGTGATGCAATGCCTACCGGTTCGGTGTATTGAATATGGTTCCTCACTCGTTCCACGCGCTCCTCGGTTGTCCCCAAGGCGGCGGCTATTCTTGAAGAATCTTCGTATAAAAAACCGTCTTCATCCAGGCAATCCAGTATGTATCGGGCGATACTGTAATCGAGGGGGGATGAATTGAATTCGGCGGTAATCTTTCTCAGCATCCTCTCTTCGAGTATCGAGCGATCGCTGGTTACAGAACAGTTGTAATCCTCCTGCTCATCCTTCCTGGAGTAGTCGGCCTGAGGAACATTCGGGTAAAACTCATCGACGGAGAATTCATCCGAAGTTTTTTCTCCGGCTTCGGCTTCAGGTTCTTCCCCGATTACATCGAGGGCCGGATTTTGTTGGAGTTCAAGTTCCAGCATCTCTTCTAACAGCAGCATGTTTGCCTGAAGTATGTCCAACCTCAGGCGCATCTCCGGGGTGAGTCTGAGTGACAAATCCTGTCGAAGCCTTGTGTCAAGTCTCTGACTGCTGAAGGAAGAGCTTCTCATATTTTGAATTCCTTGCCTAGATAAACCTCGCGCACCCTGTCGTTTGAAACCAACTGGTGGGGTGTACCGGATACCATAATGCGTGAGTCGTACATCAGGTAGGCCCGATCGGTGATCTCCAGGGTTTCCCTGACGTTGTGATCGGTTACCAGGATTCCTATCCCATCGTCCTTCAGGAGTCTGATTATCTTTTGTATCTCGCCTCGGACTATCGGATCGATGCCTGTAAAAGGTTCGTCAAGTAAAAGGAACTTCGGCTGGGTAGCCAGGGCCCTGGCAATCTCCACCCTGCGTCGTTCACCGCCCGAAAGTGTTCCGCCTTTAGATTTCCTGAGATCGATAATCTCGAATTTTTTTAATAATTCCTCGGTTCGTTTCTTAATAGTATCCTTATCCACACCTCTCAATTCCAGGATAGAACGCAGATTATCCTCTACATTTAACTTCCTGAATACGGACGGTTCCTGAGAAAGATAACCTATTCCCATGCGGGCACGTCGGAATATGGGCAGGTCGTTGATTTGCTTGTCGTCGATTGTTATCTTTCCCTTGGTCGGTTGAAGGAAACCTATTATCATCGAGAAGGTTGTTGTTTTACCTGCGCCGTTAGGCCCTAGAAGTCCGACCACCTCACCCTGTCTGAGTTCCACCGAGACGTCCCTGACAACCGGACGTTTGCCGAATACCTTGCGTAGGTTATGGGTTTTCAAGGTGCTTCCCCAACCGGTTGAGGGGGGGGGATCCTTGGTTGTATCCTTTTTCTTTCTTATTCCCTTAGTCTTTACCATCTTCTGATTCCTCGTTCCAGAAGTATTTGCCATAAACATTTCCTGTAAAGATCATAACCTCTTTGTTCTTCTGTTTCATATCAATGGTTAGATTTGTTGATTTTACCACCACCGAATCTGTCCCTTCGGTAACGTGCCTGGTTTCTACCTCCGGATACAGGAATACTTCTTCAAGTTCACGTCCGGAAGTCCAGAAATCCGCCGAATCGGCCTGGATCCTGCCGTCGGGACTGATAATATATGTATTTCCGAACGCATGGCCTTTATCGGCGTTGTAATACAATTCAAGGCTGTCCGTATACACATCTGCATCGTCTGTATCTATCCGGACATTGCTTGCAGCGCTGGCAACTTTTTGTTTCTTATCGATGTGCATGCGTTCACCCGTTACCTTGAAACCGGAGTTTTCCTCATCGCTTGAAAATACCGGGCGTTTCATTATGCTTCCCCTGTCTTCATTCAGGTTGTAGGTAACCTCTTCACCTAGTATTAAGATGTTTTCTTTCGAGTCGTGGATCCTAGCCCCGAAAGGGATGTACGCTTCTCGTTTGCGGTGATCTATTGTCAGTCTGGGGCCGGATATCCGGGTCGAACCCCTGGTTGCCACAACCCTTCGGAAGATGTATGAGGTACGTTCTTCGGTGTCGAAGTATAAGGAATCACCGACTATGGTTACCTCATCCGGGGCCTTAATTACGAGTGAATCCTTCACGATAAGGCTTCCCTGCGCCTGGGCAAACCAGGCCTCCTTTCCGGTTATGTCGAGTTTATCGTCGTAGAGATGTATCCCATCCATTAGATGTATTATCCGGGCATCTTCCTTCTTTAGTATCTCCATCTTCCCGCCTTCATATGAGAGGGTTGAGAATAAAAAGCCCAGGATTGCTGTAAACATAATCATTCCTTAGAGTATGCCAGGCCGGGAATTTTGATTGATTCCGTACTCATATCAGTCTTCCTCTACAGAGAATTCCGTGGTTCCCGAGACCTCTTCTTTAATTTCTATCCGGTTAAGGTATGCGTCCGATATCAATCCCTTGCCTTCTATGGTGCCTTCAGGTGAGGTTATGTGAACCATGGCATCTGTTTCTATCTTTGCACGTCTGTTGAACCAGACAAGGGAATCGGTACGAAGCTCGGTTCCGTCCTCGGTGGTTACCACAACCTTCCCATATGCAACCAGGTCCCCCGATTTATTGTTAACGATTCCGGAGTCGCATACTACGTGAGCGGTTACCTCTTTTCGAGGGCCGTAGAACTCTATCTCGGGTTCGTGAACTACTATGCGATTGTGTTTATTGTAGTAGAATGCCCTTTTCCCTGTTAATGAATAACGCTCCTTGTCCGAAGCGCTTTCCTCCATCTGGAAGTTGTCTACGATCTGGTCGGGCAATTCCACGGTTTTACCCGAAGGCAGTTCTGATTGAGAGCAAGCTACCGAAAGAATAAGAATAAATAAGACAAGTTTCTTCATCAATCGCCCCAGATTAGCCATTCGAAAGGGGTTTGGGTGAAGAATGGTGAATAGAACTCCTGAAGTTCGGTTTTATCCTGTTTTGGGGGGCCGATATTCACTTGGAACTTTCTGTCCTTGAACCTGCACATAACCGGGATAAGTGGTTTGCGGATCCTTTCCGCAAGGCGTATGGGCAGACGGGAGGTTTGATAGTTCGGCAGGGGGAAATTCATCTTGTTCCACTTTGCCCTGACCGTTTTATCGAAGAGGGTGGCCAGGAAAAACCCCTTCTTTGTCAATTCGCTTGCCTGTTTCCATGTATGGACTATCTTTAATCCAACCCTTTTTCTTAATGCCAACAGGAATCTATCCAGAAGCCTTCTGGACTGTTTAGTAACCAGTGCAGCTATCTTATAACCCTTGGCCGAGAACGCCTCGGCAAGCAGTTCCCACGGTCCATAATGGAAGGTTGCGATAATTGCCGAGTTATGCGAGTCCTTTAATAACTTGATATACTCTTCCCCTTCGATCATCATCTTCCTGTAAAGATTACGCGTGAACGTGCTGCCCATGCGTGCCATAACGGCTATGTTGAATGCCGCCCTTTTGATATAGATAGAAGACGGGTAGCGTTTTTTCCCTAAGACGTCTTCGGCTTCGAATAACTGACTCCTTGCCCTGGGTGATAGTTTAAGGAAGAGTGAAAATACCAGCCGGGCAATAAAACAGGATAACTCAAAAGGCAGAACCCTGAGTGTCAGAAGTAAAAATATGATAAACATTTCACAACCCCTTGTGAATATCGGACCGTCCGGTCGGGTTAGACGATCCGTATTCAGGTTTTATGTGTCGATGAGTCAGCAATCTGTGCACGTAGAACATATTCATGAGCCTCTTTTATGAAGGTTGCAAACAACGGATGTGCGTTTAATGGTCTTGAGAGAAATTCCGGGTGGAACTGGGTGGCGACAAAGAACGGGTGTTTGGACAGTTCCACTATCTCGACCAAAAGCCCGTCAGGGGAGACGCCGGAAACTTCCAGTCCCGATGCCTGGAGTTTCTCCACGTAAGCGGGATTTACCTCGTAACGATGCCGATGTCTTTCAAAAACAACCTCCTTCCCGTAGCAGGATTGTGCCTTTGAACCTGGTTTGAGTACGCATGGGTAAGACCCCAGGCGCATAGTACCGCCCTTGCGGTATACATTCTTCTGCTCGGGCATAAGGTCGATGACAGGATGCGGGGTTTCGGCGTTGAATTCGGTGCTGTTGGCATCGGAAAGACCGCATACGTCGCGGGCGTATTCAATAACAGCGACCTGAAGGCCTACGCAGAGTCCCAGGTAAGGTTTCCCCTTATCCCTTGCATATCTTGCAACCTTTATCTTTCCTTCAATGCCCCTGGTGCCGAATCCCCCGGGTACGAGGATTCCGTCAACGTCGTAGAGTTTATTCAAGGAATCTTCGTTAAGCTCGCTTGACTCCACCCATACCAGATCGATCTTTAACCCCTCCGCTATTGCCGCGTGTTCCAGGGCTTCCAGAACACTCTTGTATGCATCCTTCAGGCCGGTGTATTTCCCGACAAGGGCTATTCTTACAATCTCCGTTCGATGCTCCTCGCGTTGTGAAAAGTCCCTCCACGCGGAAAGGTCGATGGGATTTGACGGCAGACCCAGCTTTGCGGTAATCAACTTGTCCAGATCCTGTTCGTGGAAGTTTAATGGAACCATATAGATACTTTTAACATCAGGGGCGTCGATTACAGCTTCAGTCTCCACGCTGCAGAACAGGGAAATTTTATCCCGAGCGCTTCGGGGAATACGTTTTAGCGATCTGGCGATTATAATATCGGGTTGAATACCGACCGTTCTCAGTTCCTTAACCGAGTGTTGGGTAGGCTTGGTTTTAAACTCTCCCGATGTGGGAATGAAGGGAACAAGGGTAACGTGAACGTAAAGAACGTTCTTCGGTCCGAGGTCTAACCGCAGTTGCCTGATTGCTTCAAGAAAAGGCTGGCCTTCTATGTCTCCGACAGTGCCGCCTATTTCGCTTATTACCACGTCAAGTGATTGCTTGGATGAAAGTCTGGTTATCCTCTGTTTTATTTCGTTTGTAATGTGCGGTACTACCTGAACGGTTCCGCCCAGGAACAGACCCTTGCGTTCCTTGTTTATGATGCTTTCGTATATCTGGCCTGTTGTATGGTTATTGTCCTTTGTGAGATTCTCGTCGATGAAGCGCTCGTAATGACCTAGGTCGAGGTCGGTCTCGGCCCCGTCCTGGGTAACGAAAACCTCGCCGTGTTGATAGGGGTTCATGGTTCCAGGATCTACGTTGATGTACGGGTCGAACTTCTGCATGGTTACCCGAAAACCCCTGCTCTTCAGCAAAAGGCCTATAGACGAAGCCGCAATTCCTTTTCCCAACGAGGAGACGACGCCTCCGGTTACGAATATGTATTTAGCCACGGGATTTATTCTAGCCTGATTTATCGATTAGTCAAGCATTTCCCAAGCAATTAAAGTGCCAATTTTCTGTTAATTCCCCCTTGACAAGCCTGTATTTTGTAATAGTATCTCTTTAAGGAGGAGTATTAATGAGGGTCTTGTAAAGTTTAGTATCGAACTACTAAGCATAATTTGGTTTCCTCATAAGTATTTCTACTAGT
>WJJO01000268.1 GCA_014729665.1 Caldifarciminota bacterium | reverse complement strand
TGACTTTTGACCAGCAGGTGAATAAACTAGTAGAAATACTTATGAGGAAACCAAATTATGCTTAGTAGTTCGATACTAAACTATACAAGACCCTAACCATAATAGGAAAAGTAAGGGAGTCTTCACGGGTAAGAAAAGAAATCGACCCGGAGAAGGCAAAACTCTTTATAACCGCACGGAGGGAAGTATGATTAACCTTTACACAATTCTTATAACCCTTGTGATATCGTCGTCGGTTAATACACCCGCAGAACCATCGTCAAGAAACGTTGCCGAGATCGCACGTTACGGTTTAACAGGAACGATAAAATCGGTATTCGTTTCAGAACCGTATCTTTACGCCGCAGACCTTTACGAAGGATTACGGATAATCGATATATCGAACCCTGTGAATCCATGCGAGGTGGGTTTCTGCGAAACCGCATCCATGGCCCTCGACGTATGCGTGTCAGGTTTTTACGCATATCTTGCAAATTGGGACAAGCTATCTGTTATTAACGTTGGTTCTCCTTCGAATCCTCATCTTGCCGGAAACTGCAAATTAGATGCCAACAACGTATGTGTTTGTGGAAACAATGCATACGTTTCCAGTAACGCCTGGGAAGACGGATTCAAGGTAGTTAATATCTCGAATCCATCAAACCCGGTGCAGATTTCGACACATCCCGCAACGGCCTGGGCAACCGACGTATGCTGCGGAGGATCTTTCGCCTATGTGGCCGCCAGTTATGTCAACATGGGTGGTATTCAGGTAATGGATGTATCTAATCCACAAAACCCGGTAGAGGTTGGTTATTACACTGCCCCTGAAGGCCCCTCAGGTGTCTATCACTGCGGTTCATATATATACGTTGCAGCTGGAGGGGCTGGTTTACGAATTGTCGATATTACCAGACCTGAACGTCCGGAAGAAAAAAGCTCATGCACAACACCTGAGGATGCCTATTCGATATGCGTGGAAGGTTCTTACGCCTACGTCGTCGGTGATATGTTGAGGATAATCGATATCAAGAACCCCGAATATCCTCTAGAGGTTGGATACTGCGATATCGAAGCTACAGCAGTCTGCGTGGCAGAACCTTACATCTTTACCGCAGAAGGTGAAAACGGAATAGGCATATACGAAAACCTGGTTCTTGGAACAGAGGAGGATAACATCCCGGTTCCCGGATTAAAGTTTTTCCCATCACTCAACCGGCTAGGCTACCGGATAAACGGAAAGGCAATACTAACGGTATACTCGGCAAGCGGTGTTAGGATTTCGACACAGACGGTAGACGGCAATGGTTTCTGGACACCTTCCCCTGAATTACCCGACGGGGTTTACTTTGCCAGGCTTGAGGGGGGATATGAAGAAACCTGTGCAAAGGTTGTGGTTCTGCGATAGCCTGATGACCGTAGACGTAATTCACCACAGAGAACGCAGAGCACGAGGTTTGGAGAGTATCCCCATCTCAGAACGCCGACCTATTTACCTTTTCCGCCTGGCAGTGTTAAGTTATCATTAACTAATCCCTGAAATCAGATGAGTGATAGCGGCGGTTAAGCCACTCCCGGATCCCTATCCCGACATCTGGATAATCGGCCAGAACGTTATCCGTGTAGTTCTCCAATATATCGATCACCTGTTGGAATTGTTCCTCATTGCCATAGATAAAGGAGCTGTCGCGGTACCGATAATCGTAAGGACGACCGCCAGAATCCGGATAAACGTAAATCTGGAGGTTTACGTTTGTCAGCAAGCTGTCTCGGAAATCCTGATTAAGCCATGATATGGATTCCGGGGTACTCATCCAATAAGTAAATGAGTTCGGTCTGTATCGCCGGGAAACCGGATACTCAGGTTTGGTAAAATCCGCTTCGTCCTCTTCGATATTAAAACATGTATCGGTAACGGTTACGATGTGCGAGTCTTTATTCCCATCATAACTTATCTCGAGCGTGTAGGTTCCTTCGGGGATAACAATAACGGTATCCCATGACGCCGGACCTATTACACAAAGGCAACCCAGAATTGCGCCTCTTATGCCGACCTTTATCTTATCATCGGTAACCTTAAACCTGGACAAAACCAGCATACCTCTATAGTTGTATTCGTTTTCAGTAACCATTGAAAAGATGATATCGGGTTCCTTTATGGAATCCATTGAATAATGGTGATGGCCTTCTGTCAAATTGAATACTATATCACCTGGAATGGGTTGAAGGTCTTCGCCCAACATATCGCAGCCTGCAGCAATAACTAAAAATGCAACAGTCGACAAATAGATGGCCAGCTTTTTTAAAAGATAGCCCGTACTGCCTCCTTTTTTGAACCATCCGAACCTGTATTAGTATAGGATTGCTGTAGTTTATGTCAAGGGTGAAATCTGAGACTTGAAAGCAAGATACTCGGAGTAGTTACACACAGCGTCCGGATTCTGCACCGGAAACGGCAGGGACTCGACCACAGACTTTGTTATGTGATGGGCAAACATAATCCCTTTTGAGGTCAGGCAACCATTTAGGATGAAGCCTGAGAGCCGGAGTAAAGCAATGAAGGAATTGATGTATGCAGGGAAGCCTTGACCGTTCGGTCCGCGAAGGTCGTAGACCAGCCGGGCAAAGCGCCTCCACTGATCCGAAGCCTCGGTCTTCGGGGCAACAAAACCCGTACGCTTACCGTTGGATGCAATATAGACCGGGAGTTCGGGATTTACTATCTTATATCCTGCAAAGGTGGAAAATGCGGCAGGTCCGAAACCGATATAATCCTCGATGAGTTCGTCCCTTGAGGAGTCGTATACGTTCTCCCCCCTTGCAAACGTCCATACCCCTTTGCGCTCGTATCCATGATTGAGTAAGGTCTCTGCGGCCTGCTCGATCAAGCGGAACTGTTCTGAGTTGGATAAAGGTGAATGTTTATCCAGCCCTCTGATGACCATGTAAGGATAGATTGTTATCTGATCAGGACCGATCTCGGATGTCTTCTTGATATCTGCAGCGAAAACCTCAGGCAGCTGCGAGGGAAGACCGACCATGATATCGGTATTTACCCAGAGACCCTTGGACTGAGCGTAATCGACAAGATTCCTGATGGAGTGAAATCCCGGCTGCTTGCGGTTTGATTTAGAGAGTACTTCCTCGTCGAACGTCTCGATACCGATGCTTATCTTGGTAAAATCCAGTTCCTTAAGACCTTCAAGATAGGTTTTGGTAATCAATGCAGGCAGCAGTTCGATGCCCATCTCGCCTGTGTTTATCTTGGATTTCAGGACTTCTGTGATTCCTGATAGATCATCCAGATTCAAGGTATTAGGCGTCCCTCCCCCGAAATATATCCATCTCGGCTCTCCTGATATCCTGCTGGAGCGGATTTCAGCCGGCACAGCCTTAAGATAGCGTTCCTTCAAATCGTCTGTGTATAGTTCCTTGTAGAACGGGCAGAACGAACACTTCGAGTAGCACAACGGTACGTTGATGTAAATCCCGAAATTCGAGCTCGGCTTGAGATCTGGAATCTCCGTGAACCGGTAGAGCTGTCTTGCAAAAGACCTGCGAATCATTCCGGCGCTGAGCCTTGAAATCATACACGAAGTCTATTTGCGTGTTACGCTATGTCAAATTCGTGTTACGGGATATTCCCAAGATGTTTATTTTATTTATCTCATCACGGAAATTTAATCTGCATATTACTCCTGCAGGTCCCGATAGAACCTCGGGAAATCGTGATCTCCTGAAGCGGAAAGCGTCTTGAAGTCATTTGAGTCGATAGGAAACCTGTGTCCCTGAAGAAAAGGAGCCAGGTCTATTGCCCAGCACCCGGGCTTCGGTATACCGGCTTTACTGTTCATCCTCTTCCATATGTCTTCTGGGTTTTCATCGAGAACATTACCGAAGGTAACCGGTATGAAATCACAAGGCGTCATCTCCCCTGACGCCGTTACGTAGGAGTGAATGATACCTGCGTTGCATCCGAACTTTTCGGCCCCTTCGGTGTAGGGAAAGGAGCTGACCTTTGGAAAGCCGAACCAACGCCGGTTTGCCGCGAACTGGATGTCGAAAAGCAGGCTGCGATTATCATCTGAAAAAAAGATGTCGCGAGAATCCAGGGATTCGAGCAGAAGTCCGGAAGGAACCGGCTGGTGTATGCGAATCTCGTGAGCACCGTATTTTTTGACCAGTTTGAATAATCTGAATAAACCCTTTCTGGATAGTTCCCTTTTGAAAATTACAGCCTGGACGATAGTATAAAGACCGGCTTTTCTTGAGTTGGATATTGCACTAAGTGCGGTATCGAACGCCGAATCATCCCCGCGAAGCCGGTTATGTGTAACCGGATTTGCAGAATCGAGGCTGACAGACAAGCTGAAAAGTCCGCTTTTATTTAGTGATTTAGCTCTTTTGGGAGAAAGACCTTTACCGTTTGTAAAAAGGACGGTTGCAGACCTTTCATCGATGCTGCTTATTATCTCCTCCATATCTTCCCGCATCAAGGGTTCTCCGCCGGTAAAACCGATATAGGCTGTACCCATATTCTGCAG
Organism: Caldifarciminota bacterium; assembly: GCA_014729665.1. GTDB lineage: Bacteria > Hydrothermota > Tepidihabitantia > B3-TA06 > B3-TA06 > WJJO01. The sequence continues at coordinate 3,757 of WJJO01000268.1, read as the reverse complement.
TTTTCCAATGACGTTAATCCACTGCTTCGTTGAAAGTTCGGGTCCTCCTCTCCTGAGTTTTGCACTGCAGTGCCTGCATTTATACGTGCACCTGTCGGTAATGCACAGGTAGGTTGATAAGGGTGCCCTGCGCCTGGCCCATGCAAGGTCTCCGAATGGACGGGATGGATCCTTAGATGCGGTAAGGAAGCTTAAAAACGCCCTCGACGGAACGGGCGGAACGTATGAGGTGATTACGTATCGACCTTTATGCCGAAGAATCCTTTCTCCTCGTACCGACCCTGAAAGCATCCTTAAATACCCGGCGAACGAGTAGCCTGGATCGGGTTTTAATATATCATGTATCCCTTTCGTAAATCTTAGGTTGCGCAAATCTGTAAGCATCCTTAGCAGAACGGGCAGATTGGAAAGAAACATCCTACCCCTCTTTTCAGATATATTCACGTTTTGGCTATCTTCTTCGAAAGGTTTCCGGAATATCCCCCAGACAAAGCTGTGGTTGATGGAATATTTATTCCCGATTCTCCTTCTGCGAGCAATCTCCCGCACAATCGAGGACTCGATCCTGTGTTCATCCTTGAATATACAGCCTGTCCCTGCAACAGCGCTCGTTTCCCTTAGCCAGCGAACGAGTTCGGAAGGATCATCGAACACGACCACCTCTTCACCCGATCCCTTCTCGATTGGCTTGAACCCGTAGCCTGTAAACCATTTTTCAAGACCTTCCTCATTCTGCGGGAGCCGGAAACTCATCTCAGCAATCCGCGAAACCTGCTCAGGATTCGACGCGATTAGATCGATGAATATGTCTTCGATGTCCTCGAGGGTTCCTTCACGGTTGGAGATGAGAGCAACTATACCGCCCGGCCTCAGAACCCGGGCAAGCTGCGGTACAAGCTTTTTGTGATCGAAGTAAGGCAAGGCCCACCCGAAGAATATCCCGTAATAGGTCGAATCCGGCACTCGCTTGAGGAAATCCAGTCCCTCGGAATGAACGAAACTGACCCTGCTGTCGCGTATCGCTTTTTTTGCCGCAGCAAGCATCCCCTTCGAATAATCGACCGCTGTAATCCTTATATCACCTTTACCTTTCTCATCCCATAGTCCGAGGAGATTGGCTGTAATATAGCCCTTGCCGCATGCAAGATCAAGGATATCGACTTGACCGGTGGTCGATTCAAAACAATCTAACTTGACAATTGTTCTCGAGTACTTCCCCATAAGGTCTGTCCAGCGTTCGTAAGTCCCGGATGCCTTGTCGTATTCTAAGGCGTAATCCTTGCAGTTTACCTTTCTACAAAGCAAGTAATAATACGCAAACGATTTAACCAGGGCGATTACACCTTTATAAATCCTCAATCTACCGGTTACAGGGTCGCGCAGGAAACGGCGAACTAGTCTAGTGTAATCACCTGGCTTCACGCTTTCTCCAGATTATTATATACCAGTAACCCCTGGCAATCCCGTCAATCCTTGAAAAACCAAGGGATTTTAGCATGTTCTCGACCTCTACCCTTCTTCTGAAATAGACCTTTCCGAAAAGCCTCTCCTCGAACCATCGGGACATTTTCGTCCGTAAATAGCCGATATCGAAATCGTATATCAAAACCCTCCCGTCAGGCCTCAGTATCCTCGAGCATTCCATGAGCAATCCCTCCTGATCTTCAACGTGATGCACCAGGTCGCTCAGGATTGCAATGTCGAACCGCCTGTCGGAAAAACCGGTGTCGAGCACGTCTCTCTTAAAGATATTGATAGAATCAGACTTCTTTACCTCGGAAAGCATCCCCCTGCTTTCATCTATGAGGAATAACTCGCCGCACATACCGGAAAGGTAAGATGAGAGGTATCCGGTTCCGCCCCCGAGATCGACGACTGATTCGGTGCCCTGGAGGTTCAGCAGCCTTGCAATAAGTTTCTCCCGGTAGAATCCGAAGATATGCATGTACGCATCGTAGAAGCGGTAAACCTTGTCGAAGGGAGCGACGACAGATGGATTAGCCCTCATGATCCGCAGAAGCTGCCCGGATCAGTTATCGGTCTCTTCTGAAAGCAGCTCGAACGAGCTCAGGAACCTCGTTATGTTGGAAGAGGATGACTGATCAGCAAGAGTAGTAACCGACACCTGATAGAATCGTTCGTCGACAAGGTACATCCTGCTGCGGTAGTAGAATCCCTGCTCCGGGCTTTTAATCCTGACCTCCCTGCCCGGGTGTGAATCGAGCTTAATGTCTTTCTCGCTGATTAACTCGCCATTAAGAGAAGCAACCCCCCTGTCCCTGGCCTGGTCGAGTATGTAGTCGACATCGGCAGGATTCCAGCTAGGCATCTTGTTGTAAACCACCAGATAGGTAAATCCAGGCTCCTGAACCATAAACATGTACATGTTTATCTTCTGAAAACCCTCCCCTACCTGCATGCTAACCTGCTGTGTTCGCTTTTCGGGTTCTCGTGGGAAGAGCACCGAAAAGCCCCCGGATTCAGACGTATATCGTTCCCATTCGGTGTCCGAAGTAGTAAAGAGAAGTACGGACAGGAATAGGGCAAATACTTTCATCAAACTCATTTTCATCTCCCAGTGGTTTCTAAGATTCAATATAGGCGGTAATCGGATGATGTCAACTACCTGAACATGAAACCTTGACAAATATTTCGCGTCAAGCATAATAGACGGTCAACGTTACTAAGGAGGTTGTATGAAACGTTGGTTAGTAGTTTTACCCATCCTTGCAGTACTGTTTTCAGGTTGCGAGGTTGTTTTTAACACCCCTGCAGAAGAATCGTATGAGGAAACCTTCGCCGTATCGGACGGTTATACACGAATTGACCTGGATAACGAATCGGGTAACGTGATAGTCAACGCAGTAGAAGGTGATTCAATAATTGTCGAATACACAAAAAAATGCATGGGGAGTAACGATAGGGATGCGAATGAACATCTGAACGATATAGATGTTACACTCAAAGGAACTGCCGGACAGATAACCATCACTGCAGAATTTCCAACCTTTGAAGAAACTCGTAACTACGAAGCTATCTTTACAATCACCGCACCGCCCGATATCATTATGGAGCTATCGGCAAACAAAGGCAATATAGACATTTCCGGTATGACCACTTCTCCCGTTCTCAATACGACCCAGGGTGACATTACAATTGCAGATTTCGAATGCGACGTAGATGCCACGAGCGGAGATGGTGATATCGAATGTAGTCTGGATGTTCTTCCCGATTCAGGAAATGTAAATCTAACTACTGAAGACGGTTACCAAACCCTTGTGATTAAAGATATGGATACAACCGGTACTATAATACTCTCGGCCAGTGGTATCGGAGAGATCAACGCCACACTGCCTTCCGATGCAAAACTGGATTTCGATCTTGAATGTGTTACAGGCGAGGTACGAATTGAAGGTTTTCCGACTGAAGACATCACCTACACGGAACAGGGCAATAAGAAAAAAGTCGGCACAATTGGTGAAGGGACAAGGGCTACCTTTACAGCATCCAGTGAAGAAGGAGATGTTAATCTGAAAGCCGCACAGTAACCTAAAAAAGGACTTTGAGACCAGGAAGCTTAAGGGAAATATTGACGCAGGCTCATAGCCTGCGTCTTCTTATTTCTCCAGCCTTCCCGCGATAAAGTCTTCGATTCGGCGATCTACAGCATCGGAGTCGGCGCGCAGTCTGAGAAGGGCTTTGACAGGCTCACCTTTCTTGAACTCGAGTTCGAGAAGTTCCTTATGCGAAAGGAAAC
>WJJO01000023.1 GCA_014729665.1 Caldifarciminota bacterium | reverse complement strand
CAAGCATGGCGCCCCAGGGCAGGTAGTTAAGTTCACCTGATGGTATGATTGTAACTATCTCAGCCGTTGCCAGTTCTTCTTCCAGCGGCTCTATGAAGGTCTTGTAAAGATTGTGCAGTATTTCTTTAAAGGGTTCTACCTCTTTGGTGTAGAATTCACTGCCGTCGTCTTCCCATTTCCAGTTCTTAATCTTGTTTAATTCAGAAAGGGTTGTAATAGTGCAGAAAGCGTTGCAGTAGGCAATATAGTTATTCATTGCTTCACGGGTTACAGGATAGGATTTACCTACGTACCCGTCGTGTGAAACAAGGAATAGATACAGCTGATTCACACCGGAATAAACCATAAGGAGTTTCTGGCCTTCGGGCAGGTTTTTACGAATCTCGGATAGCTTTACAGGTTCAACCTTAACAATAAATGCGTAGTCAGGGTCAGCTTCTATCTCGGCAGACAGTGAATCGTACTCTGATCTTACTTCAGCGAGTTGACTTGATAGGTTTTCAATCTTAGCGTCGATCCGGGTGGAATCCGGTTTCATTCTTTCTTCGAGAAGTTGCTTTTCAAATACCTCGATCTTTGTTGCCAGTGTTCTGGTTTGCTTTATCATGTCTCTGATTTTACCGGTTCCCAGCTCGAGGTCGTACTTTTCGTCGATTGCTTCCTGCAAGGATTTTGACTTTGACCGCTCAAGATACTCAAATGCTTCTTCAGGTCTGTCCATCTCGAGAAGCAAGGAGATGATTGTTTCATAGCGATTGGTTACAGTTTCGGTATATGTTGCTCTTAATTCTTCGGATTCAACCTTGTCTCTGTTTTTCTCAAAGATGTCAATGGATTTTTCGTAATAATACAGGGCAGAATCCGGTTGATTTTGAGAACGATACACGGCGCCGATGTTGTTGTAGCTTTGTGCAACGTGCGGATGCTCTTCTCCGAGCGCCTTGAGGAATATCGCAAGGGCCTTCTCGTGGTTATCGAGCGCCTTCCCGTACTCGCCGAGGTTGTCATAGACGACACCGATATTGTTGTAGCTTAAGGCTACGTCCGGATGCTGCGGGGTGAGTATATCTAACTTAATCGTTAATGCTTCTTCCCAGCAAGTAATGGCATCTAAATATGCCCCCTGTCTATAAAAATTCGAACCTGCTGTTTCTAAACTGTCTACAACGGCGCGCTGTTCCTTATAATTAGTCTGCGCAATAAGCCCAAGGGGAAGCAGAATAATCAGTAATAAAAACCATACGCTACGCCCGTCCGCACACTTTTTTTGGGTATGCATAGTTCCTCCTGCTGGTAAGCTATCTGCCGTTACTTCACATCAATCCACTCGATAGATTCGTATAACTCCTTGTTTTCCCTCCACCAGTTTTTCCACGCCGTGTAACTGCTCCCAAGGTTGTCGTCATTCGGGCATATTCTCTCTAGTATATCAGCAATCTTGTTCCTAACAAGCCCATTCTCATGTTTCAATGCATCAATTAAGGGTTCAACCGCAGGCATACCGATTTGAATAAGGGCTTCTTTCGCTTCAACCCCTACGTCCACATACATACTCGAGATTGCGGATTCTTCATAAGTTCTGGTTTCACATTTGGATACATAAAGGTTAATAAGCGCTTCAGCTGCTCGAGCATCGCCAATTTCCCCCAACGCAAATACGGCGCTGTTTGCAACGCTTTCGCTTTTTTCATCTAAAAGTGGTATCAAGTGCTCAACAGCCTGGGTGTGCTTAAGTATTCCTAACGTGTACGCTGCATTCTTTCGAACGAGTGGGTATTTATCCTTCAAGCTGGTAATCAATGGTTCAACGGCACGCTTGTCGTCGAATTCTGCCAAAGCCAGAGCGGCTTCACTGCGTACGTTGTCATCTTCATCAAGAAGGGCATCAATAAGCGGTTCGATTGATTTTTCATTTCTAATTTCAGATAGAGCTTTAATCGCTTCAATCTTTTCACTCGGCAGACCTACCTTGAGTTTCCTGGTCCACCATGAAACACCGTACCCGTCAACAGTAGGCCCGCTGCTGCAGGCTGTAAATCCAAGTATTAACGGGATGATTGCCAAGGCAATAACCAAAGGTCGATTGGTTTTCTTAATCATTGTAGGCCTCCAATGTTTTTTTCTTCGATTGTTGTGAATGCACGTTCCGCAAGTTCCTTTAACTGGTTAGTTTTTTCAATCCGTTCAATCCAATCCTTGCGGATGCCTTTAATACCCACACGTGCTCCAAGCATCGCACCTGTTATTGCGCCAAGGCTGTCTGAATCACCCGGACTGTTAACCGCTTCGAGCACTGCTTTCTCGAAGTCATCAGGGTGCCTCAAAACACAGAACAAACTGGCGGCAACAGCCTCATCACCACGCCACCCGCGCCATTTATCCAGCACGTCTTTTGCCTGAACAGATTCGTCCTTGGCATAGGTGTACGAGTCTTCCAGCATCTGAGATGTTGAAGCGTCGTAGTCTTTTGCCGCATTGATCATGATTCTTACTAAACCATCGATTTCAGAATCCTTTACAGCGTAAGCCGTTCCTGCGGCAACTGCAGCCGCCCCGGCCCTTGCCATGGGGTGTCCGTGCGTCACTAATGTATGTTCCCCTGCCCAAAGGGCTGCCTTTTTGGGTTCATTCCAAAACCATATCCCGTAAGCCATACTCCGCATAGCCGATCCGCAGCCGCCGCTTTCCGGCTTTCCGGATTCCCTCCAGTATTTTCCTGAGGCAAGGTTCCTGCAGCCCGCCATGCAGGCGTTGCCGGGTGAACGGTTATTCTCAGGGCTTTTGCTCCACTTGATGAACTCACCTGCAACCGTCAGGGCGGCTTGCTCTAAATCTGCTGATCTGCCTGCTTTCAATAATCCTTCAAGTACTGCCCTGAACATCTGGGTATCGTCCGAGTATGGTGCTGCAAGCGTTCCGTCGATTTTCTCACAGCACAAGTAGTCTTTCACCCGACCAAGGCTTTCAATCTCAGGCATACTCATGAACTCGACAGGATACCCAAGGGCATCACCAATTGCCGTACCGAATACAACCCCGGCGACTTTATCTCGAAGGTTCACTTTCAACCGTCTACCTCCACTCACCTATGAGTATGAATGGATCCCTAAGACTCCCTTCGGGAGTCTTTAAGCAGTTTCTTCCAGAAACTGCACGGACTTGCATTTCAGACCTCATCTCCACTCCCCTATCAAGATAAATGGAGCCCAGAAGAACGGGTGGGCGTATTCGCTATGGATAAGCTTTTGTTGGGCTAATCGCAATGCCTCGGACTTGGGGTTGTCCTTCAGTTCATCGTAGAATGTAACCATGAACTCCTTGGTGGATGGATCGAATACAGACCACAGGGTAGCAACGATGGCGGGCGGGCCTTCCATGGCAAGGGAGAAAGCCTTGGCCATACTCTCGAATTCGAGGCCCGGCTTCTCGCCGCCGAGTGCGGTTTCGCAGGCCGAGAGCGTGACCAGCTGAACGTTTTCCCATGTCTGCCCGGTTACCTCTACAACCGTCCACTTACCGTCCGATGAGTCGGTTGGCGCAAGACGGATGCACGAGTTCCAGGGATCTTCAGGATTCAAATCGCAGTGGGTTGCAAGATGCAGGACCTCGTTTTGCAGTACAGAACTCTGCACCCCGGGTTCGGTTGCATCCTGACCTGTAAGGGTTGTGGAGTTAGGGTAAGAACCTTGTATAGCTATTACCTCTTCCTCAGCGAATTCAAGAGGTGTGCCGATACCTGCAGGATTGCCTACCAGTAACATTTTATCCGGGATTTTTGACTTTCCTTCAGCCCGGTTGTATATGCAGTCAAAGAAATCGGTAGATGTCAGTATATTCCAGTTATACAACTCTGAAACGAAAACGGTACTGTCCTTCTCCTCATCTATTAAAGCGCCCCATGGAACGTAGTAAATGTTGCCCGAAGGGATAAAGCTTACAATGTCGGATTCCTTAAGCTCTGTCTCGAACGGACGGATAAGATGTTCATACAATGTTGCCAAGGCATCCTTGAGCGGAGTCACCTCAGTTGCGTAGAACTCGCTTCCGTCATCTTCCCAGTCCCAGTCAAGAATTTTTCCCTTTCTTAGAAGACTATACCCTCTGTCAAAACACAACTCTCTGCATCTTGTTATCAGGCTGTCCAGAGAGTCTCTTGGTACCGGAACCGAGCGGACATTGTAGCCATCTTTGGATACGTGGAAGAGCAGAAGCTGATCTTCGGCAGAATATGCCATCAGCAGGCTGTGGCCTTCCGCGAGTTTGCTGCGCAGACCGCCGATGTCTGTGGGACTAACGCCTATTGTAAATGCGTAGTCGGGATCAGTACGTATCTGGGCAGCCAGCTTGTAGTAGTTTTCCTTCAGTTCAGCTAACTGGATAAACAGGGTATCAACTTCATAATGATTGATTGTTGTGTCAGCCTGGAGTGAATCGAGCTGAGTCTCGAGGGTGTCAATGCGAACGGCAAGCCTGGTACTTTGGTTGATAATAAGTTTCATTTCACCTTGACCAAGCTCGATGTCGTGACTTTCGATGAGTTCTCCTCTGAGATCTTCAGATTTTACACCTTGCAGGTATTCATAAAGCACATCATAGCGTTCCCTTTCGATAAGCAGAGGGACT
>WJJO01000267.1 GCA_014729665.1 Caldifarciminota bacterium | reverse complement strand
TGAAAGGATGTTGTATGGCTATAATCATCTTCGTCGGCATGGAGGAATCAAACACTTGACACCTTACCAGAAGTTGTCTATACTAAGACAACCTAAACTAGACGAAGGCCAACATGAGACGCAGTTGGTTGCATAGTACAGCTTATTAAGACAGATGGGAACGGAAACGACGACCCCGGGGTTGCCGAACAGCCTGTAAATGAATTATCCGATTGGACAATAACGACTCCTATCGGGTGTGAACTCATACTGCAATACTCAAACCACCCCCAGGGCTTCCACGCAACCGTATTCGACGCCTCGGGCCGCAGGATTGACGAACTGCATTCAATCCAGCCGTCCGGGACGATAACGTGGGGCGAGGGTCACTCTCAGGGTGTGTACTTCATCGTGCCTGAAGCTGATGGTTGGTGCAAAGCGCGGAAGGCGGTGCTGGTCAAGTAGTAAAGGCCAGGATATTCCCCTCCCCCTTTATCCCCCTCCACCAGGGAGGGGGAACTTCTAGAGTGAATCAAGGCCTTGACATATATTGGTTTACGATTACACTTTTATATGCAGGCGGTAGCGGAAAACAGGCGTGCACGCCACGACTACTTCATAGACGATACCTTCGAAGCAGGGATAGTCCTGGAAGGCTCGGAGGTTAAATCCCTGCGGGACCACCAGGTTTCGATAAAGGAGGCCTACTGCACCATAGAGGCGGGGGAGGCGTGGATAGTGGGGATGAGGATATCGCCCTACAGCAAGGCCTCGTTAGACATCCCGGACGCGGTTCGCAAGCGCAAACTCCTCCTTCACCGACAGGAGCTCAAGAAGCTATTCGGCAAGACCCAGCGCAGGGGCTTCACACTCGTCCCATTGAAGATTTACTTCAACAAACGCGGGATAGCCAAGCTCTTAATCGGGCTCTGCCGGGGAAAGAAGACCATCGATAAGCGTCAGGAGTTAAAGCGCCGCGACATGGAGCGGGAAAGACAAAGGATGGGTATATGAGAAGCATCCTTGAGAACTTAAGTCACGTTGCAAGGAGTGCAGGGTCTGCAATCCTGCCCTCAATCTTGCTTATGGCGACCGTGCTCAACGCCGGGACGGTCAGCTTTGCAGGCAAGACGCTGAGTACAATCACCTTCGCCGGACAGGAGTCTGTAACCATAGCCGAGTTCACCTCAAAGACCGGGGCAAAATGGGCGTGGGTGCCGGAGAAGAAGAAGGCCGTACTGGTTTATGCAGAAAGGCGCTACATCCTTACGGCTAACAACCGAACCGTGGTGGTCGACGGGGGCGGCATCCATCTGCCGGCTGAAATCGGCTGGGACGGAACCCATATCTACATACCCGTTTCCGTACTCGATTTGATGTTCAACACAAGGCCTTCAGACGTCCAGCCTGCTGAGGAGACCGAGATAGAAAAGATTTACATCTCGGGCGCCGGTCCTACGACCTTCAAGGTGGTAGCCTCAGGTCCTATTTCCTGCGAGGTCGTCGAGAAGTCCTCGACGGCCGTAACATTAAAGATACCCGTTGGTTCCGCTGTCAAGACTATTAACGCCTCGGGCCTCGTATCCACAGCCTCGCTTCAAAACAGCAACAAGCGGACGACAATAGACCTTAAACTGGCCAAACCGTGCAAGGTATCATCCAAGGGCATAACCAACGGGGTCGAGATAACCTTCACCCCGGTGGCCGGGCAGGCGACGGTAACCCAGCCTGCGGCCAAGAAAAAACTTGTGATAGTGGTCGATCCGGGGCACGGGGGTCGGGATCCCGGTGCAATAGGAAAGAAAGGAACGAAGGAATCTGCGATGGTGCTGGACGCGTGCAAACGGCTCAAGAAGCTCCTGGAGGCGCAGGGACATACCGTACTCCTCACCCGCGATGAAGACAAGCATGTGCCGCTCGCGGACAGGACAAAGTTTGCCAATCAGAAGAAGGCAGACCTCTTCATCTCAGTACACTTCAACGCCAACAACTCCTCATCCCCGCACGGGTTCGAGACCTACTTCCTGGGCTCTCACCGGCTGGAGTACGCAAAGAACGTTGCCCTGCGTGAGAACGCCTCACTCAAGTACGACATAGGCGAGAAGGCGTACAATCCTGACGAGGTCTTAAACGACATCATCGCAACCCTTTTGACCAACCGGTTCCAGAAGGAATCGGAGGAGCTTGCAGGCTATATCCAGGATGCCTCGGTAGCGAAGACCGGTTTTTCAGACCGGGGACTCAACCAGGCCGGGTTCTATGTGCTCAAAGGCTGCTCGATGCCCGCTGTTTTAGTCGAGGGAGGATTCCTGTCCAACCCCTCAGAGGAGGCAAAGATACGCGAGTCATCCTACAGGCAGAAGGTAGCTGAGGGTATTGCCGGGGGTGTGGCGAAGTACGTAAATACCTTATGAACCGTAACAGTCGATTTGAAGATTATCCCCTTTTCCTTAACGATTCTCTGAATCCTACCACTCACACAAGGGAGGGGGGAGTTGAGAGAATATGCTATCAAGGATATATCCCCTCCCCCTAACCCCCTCCACAAGGGAGGGGGAAATGTGAGAAGTGCTTACCCCGAGCTAAGGGAGAATATTAAGGAGATATATTTGTTTACATCAGATGAAACAACAAAATATTGGCGTCTTAATATCCCCTTCCCTGGTGGAAGGGGACTAAGGGGAAGGGGAAGAAGTAATGAAACGTAAATTAGCGCCTTTAGCCAGAGCGTTAAGAAAAAATATGACCAAGGCTGAGGT
>WJJO01000266.1 GCA_014729665.1 Caldifarciminota bacterium | reverse complement strand
CATATTTGCCGTATTTTGCTTCCAAGAAAATCCTCCTGATTTCTTGTAAGGTCAAATCCGCTGAATACACTGAGCGACAATGCATTGCTCAGTATACCCTCGTTATTCAACTATACAAGACCCATAAGTTTAATCAGTTTGAAGGGGATGTCAAGAAAACGGCGTTATCTGGAGCCCATCTCGCGCATCAGGCTGTCCGCTGCATCCGGACGGTCAGTTATTATCCCGTCTACACCCATCTCGAGTAGTCTCCTCATGTCCCCGGGGTCGTTTACGGTCCAGACGTGAACCTGAATATCCCTGCGGTGGCAGCGCCTGATTAGCCCTTTGGTTAATACGTGTATGGAACCGTAGTATTCGGGTATCTGAAGCGCTTGCATACGGGTTTTTACCAGGAACGCAAGGCCGATTTTCCCAAAGATAACGAATCTCTTAAGCTCCCGGGCCGCGCCCGAGGTGGGTATATCGGGTGCAAGACTGCGGAACTCGTCGAGTGAGGACTGATTCTCTGAACCCACCATTACCCGGTCTGCTGCACCCTTCACATCGATGAGAGCTGCCAGTTTTTCGGCGGCCAGGCTGGATGTATCCTTTATCTCTATATTGAAGTTGTCAGCTGGGAACGAGTCGAGTAGTTCGGCAAGGGCAGGTATCTTGACGCCTTTCCCGCGCCATGGATAGGTCTTACCGCCATCTGCGCTAAAACGGTAACCTGCATCGAGTTTTTCTAGTTCCTCAAAGGTTAATTCCGTAATCATCCCCCTGCGGTCCGTAGTTCTATCTACGGTTTCGTCGTGGAAAACGACAAGACTGTCGTCAGCAGTAAGCCAAACGTCCAGTTCGAACACGTCCGGATTACATATCCTTTTCGCCTCGCTCCAGCCCTCAGCGGTGTTCTCGGGTACTATCAAGGCGCCTGCCCTGTGTGCGAGGATGAGCGGAGTCCCGGTTCTTTCAATAAAGCCGTAACCGGCACCCGTACATGCAAGAATAAAAAGAAAGCCCCGCGTAAGGGCGTCGGCGTTATTCATCTTTCATACCCCTTTCAAAGATACGTTAAACGATAAGCCGATGAGTAATTAAACAAACTTAGTCTGTCAGGGCCGGTTCTTTCCTCCTGTCCATCAGGGCTAGGGCCATCTGCTCAAGGGAGTCGATAAATATATCCAGATTCTTCGGCGGTATCTGTTCCATTATCCTGCGGAACTCCCGCCTCTGGGCGTTAATCAGCCTCTGGGCGATTCTTCTGCCCCGGGTAGACAGGGTTACGTATACTACCCTGCGATCCTCATCCGAACGCATCCTCTCAAGAAGCCTGGAGCGAACCATACGGTCTACAAGACCGGTTACGTTGGCCTTCGAAAGCCCCAGGCTTTGGGCAAGTTCATTCATCCGCATAGCTTCGTTGTTGAATAAGGTCTGTAAAATCAGAAACTGGGAAAAGGAAAGCTCGGCGCCGAAAGGCCCTGCCGAGCCGACGAGCTGCATTCCCCTTACCAGTATCGGACCCAGTTCCTCGAGCTTGTGGATGTGTTCATCAATCGAACGTCCCATATAGAACTATCCTCAAAGAATCAAGTTTGTCAAGTTAACTAACTCTCCTTATTTCGCGAGAATTCCCTCGCGAAAACGATCGCAGAATTGTCAGGTGTATTGATTGTTAATATCCAATCCTGTTTCTTGTATGGACAAAGAATGTAGGGATTCGTGTTCCCTACATAGTCATTTTTGATTTCTACGCGGGAAGATTTTTTTTGGGTCCCCATACAAATACGAAGTATTTGTATGGGGCTTAGTTACATTTCTGAGGGTACCTCGATGCCTAAAAGACCCAATCCTTTTTCGAGTACTAAACGGGTTGCATCGACGAGGATTAGTCTGGAAAACCTGGCAGCAGGGTCTTCGGTCTTGAGCACGGGAACCTGTGTGTAAAACCTGCTCAGGAGTGTGGCCAACTCGTAAAGGTATGCGGCAAGGATATGCGGGGAGTAGCGATCTGCCGCTTCACTTACAGCTTGAGGAAATCTTCCGATGTGAATGAGGAGTTCGGCGCTTTCAGGTTCGGTGATTGGCCGGGCAAGCTTTCCCGTATCCGATTCGGTCATTT
>WJJO01000265.1 GCA_014729665.1 Caldifarciminota bacterium | reverse complement strand
GTAGTCTCATCGGATCCGAGGGTGGATCTAGCCCAGCTTATCGACAATAAACTGATAAACGAACTGAAGCGTGCAACCGGCGTAGGAAACGTGATGGCCGTCCACGGCTCAGCTAAAAGGGAAGTTACGGTTACCATAGATGAGGTCCGCTTCAAGCAGTCTGGTCTTACCCTTGACGGCATCGCAGGCTCGCTTGCGGCATCGAACGTTAACTTCCCGGTGGGCGATCTTAGGCAGGGGCGGATGACCCTTACCGTACGTGTTCCCGCAGAGTTTAAAAGCGTCGAGGAGATTCGCCAGGTTCCAGTCGGTTTTGCAGGCATGCAGGTAATTCGCCTGGGTGATATCGCAGATGTCATGGAGAACCTTTACGAACAGCCCATTGCCCTGCGGGCTAACGGAACCGAAGGCTCCTTTTTGATTATTCAGAAGCGCTCCAATGCAAACACCGTCCAGACTGCAAACAACATCGAGGAGATTGTCGGAGAGATAGAAGAGGCATACCCTTACGTATCATTCATTACCGTGTTCAACACAGCGGACATCATCACCACCTCAATCAACAACCTCTTAAGGACACTCCTGATTGCCTTTGCCCTCGTGGTGCTGATTTCCTTCCTTCTACTGGGGAACTCTTCGGCAGGATGGATAACATCGATAACCATCCCCATATCACTGATCGCGGCATTCATCTACCTTTATTTCTCCGGCGGTTCTATAAACATCATCTCCCTGTCATCCCTGGCTATAACCATAGGGATGGTTGTAGATAACGGGATAGTCGTCCTTGAGAACATCTTCAGGCAACGGGAAAAGGGCAGGGAGCAGAAGTCTGCAGCCGAATGGGGAGTCAAGGAGGTGGTGCAGGCGGTGATGGCCTCAACCCTTACTACCGTGGCGATCTTTATTCCCTTCCTGCTTGTTAAAGGCTTCATCGGGATATACTTCAAGGAACTTGCATTCTCGGTGCCGATAATTTTGTTTGCGTCGCTTGCTACGGCAATCACACTGACCCCTATGCTTGCCTCGCGCTTCCTGAAGATGCAGAAGAAGCGAACCAAGCGCGGAAAACTTCGAGTCCTGCAGTGGATTCCTGCAGGACTCGACAAACTCGCGAAATGGTACAGGGGAGTACTGGACTGGTCTCTTTCTCACAGATGGGTAATAATCGTATCCGCGGTAGCCCTTTTCGCTGGAGGGATGGGTCTTTTCGCGACAATTCCCACCTCGTTCATGGCCGGAGGTTCATCACCCTTTATACAGGGTGAGGTGGAGCTTCCCGCAGGCACGAGGTTCGAGGTCACCGACTCCATCGTTAGTTATATCGAGACCGAAATCTCCGAAAACTACGGAGATGAGATTGAGGACATACTGGTCATGGGCGGTGACTACTCGGGTCAGATGGGCGACGAAACCGGCTCTGAGGCAAAGGCCGAGATATTCCTGACCTTGAAAGACGATCTGAAACGGTCGGAGGACGACATAGCCCAGGACATCAACCAGAGATTTGCCGACCTTGCCGGTCTCAAACGCCTCTACTTCGTTCCCCGCAGGGGAGGCCCCACGGGCGGCGGCAAGGCAATCTCTTTAGAGATATACGGTTACGACATCCCGACAACAGACAGTCTTGCAGCGTTCTTTGCAGACAGTCTGGGTAACATCCCGGGCTTCATCGGAATCGAGATAAGCAGGGAGTCTACCAATCCCGAGATGTGGCTCGAGGTGGATAAGGAACGAGCTTACGCCTATGGTCTTACGCCTGCCCAGGTAGGCATGCACCTTCGCAACGTCACCCTGGGAAAGGTTGCTACCGAGGTGGCCTTTGCCGGCGACAAGCTCGAGGTGGTTCTCCGCTTCGCCGGAGCCGAAGACTGGACGCAGCTCGATTTCGAATCGATGACCATACCGACACCCATGGGCGGCGTCGTTCCCCTGTCGAACCTCGTCAGGTTCGTACCGCACGAGGGTCCGGCATCCATAGAACGAAAGGAAGGCGAACGCCTTATCAAGGTAGAAACCGATCTGTACGAGCTTCCCTTAGGCTCGGCAAAGAATGAGATTACGAAGATTATCAACGGGATGGATTTTCCGTTCGGAACCAGGGCCGAGATTTCAGGTCAGGCCGAGGATCAGGCAGAGTCTTTCCAGTCCCTGTTCTTTGCCCTCATCGTAGGCATAGTCCTTGTATTCCTGGTGATGGCGGCACAGTTCGAGAACTTCCGGGAACCGTTCATCGTCCTTTTCGCAATCCCCTTCGCCATGACCGGTGTAGCTATAGCGCTCAAGATAGGAAACTCGACCCTGGATATCATGTCCTTCGTCGGGATGATCCTTCTGGTGGGAGTTGTAGTGAACAACGCCATCGTACTAATCGACTACATTAATCTGCTTCGCCGCAGGGGTCAGTCCGTTCGTGAGGCGATCATTAACGGGGGAGAACGCCGCCTGAGGCCTGTTCTGATGACAACATTGACTACGGTCTTCGGCCTGGCGCCGCTGGCGTTCATTCCCACCGAAGGCTCGGAGATGTGGGCGCCCCTTGGCGTGGCCGTTATCGGCGGCCTGCTGTTCTCGACCATGGTGACTTTGATACTCGTCCCCGTGATATACTCGGGATTCGAACGCGCGACTGAACGCCGCAGACAGAAGAAAGAGCGTAGGGGTAATTCATGAATTACCCCTACATCCTCTGTGGTTCAAACAACCTAGGAGTGAGTTGACATGAGTGCAAAAAATCAGTACAAACTACTTTCTATAACCTTTGACGCCTCGCTCGAAGAACAGCTACATAAGGTGCTGGACAAGGCGGGGATAGATAACTACGTAAAACACAACGGATTCGTAGGGAAGATGCGAACCTGTCAATTGCTTGACGATCACGTCTGGCCCGGGCATTTCATGCGTTACCTCGTCCAGGTTTCAAAGGCTGAACTCGACGATTTAAGACCCTTGCTCGAGGAACTTTCGGAAAAGTTCTGCGAGGAAGGATTCAGGGTACTCGTGATACCCGTGGAGGAAATAATATGATGAAGAAAGGATTAATCCCGGGACTGCTGATCCTGGGGCTTGCTGCAACACCCGCTTTTGCATCATCGGTTAAGATTGCACCTGCAGGCGGTGTAACATGGGCGTTGGGTGAAGAGATAG
>WJJO01000264.1 GCA_014729665.1 Caldifarciminota bacterium | reverse complement strand
GGTTCTATCCCTAACCCATGAAGTGTCTTCTTCATGAGTTTCACCCTGCGCAGGGTCTTATAATTACCGTTCTTGTAGTGACAGTCGCCGAAGTGGCAGCCCAGGATGAGAACGCCCCAAGCGCCCTTGGTGAACGCTTCCAGTATCAGCTCGGGATCGATTCGCGATGAACACATAGTCCGGATGATGCGGAAGTGGGGTGATATCTGGGTCCGGGCGGTACCTGCCGCATCAGCCCCCGCGTAGGAACACCAGTTACAGCAGAAAGCGACTATCTTAGGATATTCTGTCATTATGCCTCTCCTGCGAGCACAGCCGTAAGCATGGCGCGAAGCTGCGCGGTTTTATAATGTTTCTGCTGGGCGGCCCCGGTGGGGCAGGCCCCGGCGCAGGAGCCGCAGCCCTTGCACAATACCTCGTTGACCTCGGCAACCTTGTGGCCTTCCTTCTCGACAAGTGAGATAGCCTCATACGGACACATGGTGACGCAGGTGCCGCAGGCAGAACACAATCCTTCATTAATCGTAGCGGTAATGGGTTCGGCCTCCACCTCGCCCTGGTTCATGAGCCTTATAGCGCGGGATGCTGCGGCCGATGCCTGGGCCACGGTGTCTGGAATGTCCTTGGGCCCCTGGGCCGCTCCGGCAATAAACACCCCTTCGGTCAGGGTGTCCACCGGCTTGAACTTGGGATGGGCCTCGCGCAGGAATCCGTCCGATGTCCTTCCAAGCGTCATAGTCTCTGCAATCTTCAGCGTTCCCTTGCCAGGCTCCAGCCCGGTGGCCAGAACCACCAGATCGAATTCCGATTCAATCACCTGCCGGGAAAGGGTGTCCTCTACCTTGAGGTTGACCCTGCGGGTGTCCGGGTTCTCGAATAGCTCCGCCGGTCGTCCGCGCACGAACTTGACGCCTGAGTCCTGGGCGCGCTTGTAGTACTCCTCGAAACCCTTGCCGAAGGAGCGCAGGTCGGTATAAAAAACGTACACCTCTCGGGACGGATCCTCCCTTTTTAAAAGCTGGGAAAGCTTGGTGGAGTACATGCAGCAGATCCTTGAGCAGTACTCGTTGCCCACGTGCTCGTCCCGGGAGCCCACGCACTGGATGAACGCGATGCGCTTGCCTATGGGGCGAAGTTCCCGACCCTCGGCCGAGCATGATATCATCCGTTCCATCTCCAGACCGGTGATTACGTTATCGAACTTGCCGTAGCCGAACGCCTTCTTTCGTTCCGCGTCGAAAGGCTCGTAACCTGTTGCCACGATGATGGTATCGACCACTATGTCGTGAATTGTTTCCTTCTGGTCGAAGTCAACCGCGTCGTGTGGGCATTCCTTCTGGCAGTTTCCGCAGATATCCCCGCCCCTGGTCAGTCTCAAACATACTGAAGGATCAATCACATGCTTGTAGGGTACTGCGAAGTCGAATGGAACGTAGATCGCCTTTCTCGTCGCCAGGCCTTCCTCGAACTCGTCAGGCACCTTGACCGGGCACTTGGGCTCGCACATCTTGCAGGTAACGCACTTGTCCGCATCCACGTAGCGGGGCTTCTGTCTGACAGTCACCTCGAAGTTACCCACGTATCCTTCCACTTTTTCTACTTCCGAGTTGGTCAAGAGGGTAATGTTGGGATTGGCGGGCACGTCGGCCATCTTGGGCGAAAGGATGCATGCCGAGCAGTCCTCGGTAGGGAAAGTCCTGGAAAGCTGGGCCATCTTTCCCCCTATGGAGGGCTTGCGTTCCACCAGGTGGACCTTGAACCCGGCGTCGCCCAGGTCGAGCGCGGCCTGGATGCCGGCAATCCCGCCGCCTATGACCAGTACCCTGTTACCTATGGGTATCTTCTTCGAGCCGAGCGGTTCGTCCAGCCTGGCCTTGGCCACTGCGGCCGAGGTCAGGTCGCCGGCCTTTTTTGTAGCCAGTTCCGGCTGGTCGTGATGGGTCCACGAACACTGCTCGCGGATGTTTGCCATCTCCAGCACGTAGGGGTTGAGCCCGGCCTTGGACAGGGTGTTGCGGAAGGTTTTTTCGTGAAACTGTGGAGAGCAGGCGGCGATGACTACCTTGTCCAGATTGTGCTCCTTGATGTCGTTATACACAAGGTTCTGACCGAGCTCGGAGCACATGTGCTCGTTGGTACGGACGAGAACGACATCGGGCAGCCTTTCTGCCGCCTCTGCTACAGCCTTAACGTCCACCACCTCGGAGATGTTGCCGCCGCAGTGGCAGACGTATACGCCTATTCTCATAAAATTCTCCTCATAAAAAGATTATTACTTTTTCCCTTACCCGCTATGTAAAAATTGTCTCCTCGGAATTTACCTTGACGACGGTCGGATTCCATAATTGGGACTAATTCTAGGCAGATTACATCCCATGTCAAGCGAATTAGGATAAGCTAACTTTATCTTTTGCGAGGTTTACGTATCAAGCTTTCGCCTCTTGACAAATACCCTTTTAACCCATATTCTCATAGTATGGGTTCGATTGATTATTCTGACTTCGGTGATTCCGGGAATAATCGATTGAATCGTTTTATTATAACTTTCAGTAATTCAGAACCACAAATTATGTAGCTATTACGGAGGAATACATGAGCTGGATTATCGATGAAAAGAAGAATGTATGGCGGAAGCCGACGGGAGAAAGGCTATCAATAAAAGAAAGGGAAGATCCTGAGCTTTACCGCGATGCCTTTCCGTACGTTGAACCACCCAGGATACACTTTGACGGACACACAGTTCCCCAGAACCCTCCCGATGAGATATACATTACCTGCACAACCTTCAGGGACGGTCAGCAGGCCAGACCCCCTTATACGGTAAAGCAAACGGTCGACCTATACAGGTTGATCCACAAGCTGGGAGGTCCGAAGGGTATAATAAGGAAGTGTGAGTTTTTCCTGTATACCAAGAAGGACCGGGATGCCGTAACGAAGTGTCTCGAGGAAGGGTACGAACATCCCAAGGTTACCTCATGGATTAGAGCCAGGCCTGACGATTTCAAGCTGGTGAAGGATATGGGCATCAAAGAGACCGGTATGCTGACCTCCATCTCCGACTACCATATATACAAGAAGTTCAAGAAGACACGCAAACAGGCCATCGAGGGGTTCCTGGAGGTAGTTGATGCGGCCCTCGCCGAAGGCATCGAGGTCCGTTGCCACTTCGAGGATATAACCAGGGCCGACTTCTACGGGTGTGTGGTTCCTTTTGCCCAGCTTCTGATGGACCGCTCAAAGGAAGCGAAGATACCCGTAACCATTCGTCTATGCGACACAATGGGCTACGGGGTTCCTTACCCCGGAGCCGCTCTCCCAAGGTCTGTACCTAAACTGATTTACGGCCTTCACAAGGAAGCAGGTGTCCCCCCGAGCCAGCTCGAGTGGCACGGACATAACGATTTCTACAAGGTGTTAATCAACGCGTCGACCGCATGGCTCTACGGATGCATGTACGCCAACGGAACCCTCTTGGGATACGGAGAAAGAACCGGTAACACCCCTATAGAAGGTCTTGTGTTCGAGTACGCCGGACTGCGTGGTACACTCGACGGTATGGATACCATGGCTATCCACGAGATAACCGACTACTACCAGATGCAGTTCCCTCACCAGCGCATACCCACCAACAAGCCTTTCGTTGGCGCACATTTCAACACCACCCGAGCAGGTATACACGCCGACGGCCTTATCAAGAACGAGGAAATATATAACATCTTCGATACCACGAAGCTCCTTGACAGACCACCTTCCAGCGCCATTACCGACAAGTCGGGTCTTGCCGGTATCGCCTACTGGGTCAGGAACTTCCTTTCAGATGTTGAAGGTGCAGAGGAGATAGATAAGCGCGACGAGAGGGTCAAGAAGATAGCGGCCTGGGTCGATAAGCAGTACGACGAGGGGAGAACCACCTCCATCTCACAGCAGGAGATGATAGAGCAGATCGCCAAGGTATTCCCCAAGATGGCTAAAGAGGTTGCCCGTCTGCGCAAGGTAGGCATGTTCGCCCCGGATGCACAGCTGGATTAAGAAGTTAACTCGAATTAAGGCCTTTCTATGTCTAAGACGATAAGCGAGAAGATAATTGCCGTCCACTGCGGCAAGGACGTGAAACCGGGTGATCTTGTGGTTGCAGATGTTGATGCGGCACTGGTGCAGGACGGCACCGGACCGCTTTCCGTTCAGGAGCTGCGCAAGGCGGGTCTGGTCAAGGCCGCGCATCCGGATCGTTCAATCCTCTTCCTCGATCACGCTTCCCCTTCACCCCGCAAGGAACTGTCGAACGCGCACAACATTCTCCGCGAGTTTGCCCGAGAGACAGGAGTCGTAGTCTCCGAAATAGGAGAAGGGGTTTGTCACCAGCGCATGGTAGAGGATTTTGCACGTCCCGGCGACCTCATCGTCGGCGCCGACTCCCACACCGTTACATCCGGAGCCCTTGGAGCGTTCGCCACCGGAATGGGCTCCTCCGACGTGGGCTTTGCCATCGCCCTGGGCAAGGTTTGGCTGCGCGTTCCGGAAAGCTTCAAGATCGATTTGATTGGTTTCTTTAATCCGGGAGTATTCGCCAAAGACCTGATGCTCCACATAATCGGGCATATCGGAGCCGACGGCGCAACCTATAAGGCAATGGAGTTCGTGGGGCCTGCAGCGGCAGAACTTCCGATGCACGAACGGTTCGTTTTATCCAACATGGCTGTCGAGGCCGGCGCCAAGGCCGGAATATTCTCCTCTGACGAGAAAACAAAAGCCTATCTCGAAGAGGCGGGACGGGGCGATTACTACAAGTTCCTTGAACCTGATCCTGACGCTGCCTATGAAAAAACCTTCACCTTCGATCTGGCAAAGATAGAACCCACCGTAAGTTTCCCGCATACGGTCGATAACACTCGAACTATCTCCGAAGCAGCCGACGTCAAGATTGACCAGGCGTTCGTGGGAACATGCACAAACGGAAGACTCGAGGATCTGCGAATCGCCGCAGACATCGTGAAGGGCAAGAAGGTCAAGGTTCGCTTCTTTGTTGTCCCCGCATCCAAAAAGGTCTACCTCGCTGCGTTACGGGAGGGTCTTCTGGAAACGCTTGCCGAAGCCGGCGCTGTTATACAGCCGCCCGGGTGCGGACCCTGCGTCGGAATCCACCAGGGCGTGCTTGCAGACGGCGAGGTCTGCATCTCGTCCCAGAACCGCAACTTCAAGGGCAGGATGGGTAATCCGGAAGGCTTCATTTACCTGGCCTCGCCTGCCACGGTAGCGGCGTCAGCACTTGCAGGGAAAATCACAGACCCTCGCAAATATCTCTAGGGAGTCATCATGAGTATACTAAAAGGAAAGGCCTTCAAGTTCGGAGACGACATCTCCACCGATCATATCACCCCGGGACGGTTCTTCCACCTGCGCGGCGACATCTCGAAGCTTGCAGAGCACACCCTCGAGGATGCTGATCCCGAG
>WJJO01000263.1 GCA_014729665.1 Caldifarciminota bacterium | reverse complement strand
GTCTTTCACAATACCGGGAGCCGGACTCGAACCGGCACGGGATCACTCCCGAGGGATTTTAAGTCCCTTGTGTCTACCAATTCCACCATCCCGGCTGAGGCTTTATTTTAATGCCATAGACACGGGATGTCAATGGTAATTTTGACCCCAAACATACGCTGCGCGACTTCCTGGGTCCCCCGAAAATATACCTCACACGACTGCTGCGCATTCGTACGAGGACCCTGAAAGCACCTAAAGACCGCTTTTACCTCATTCTTAAGAAACTATGTTTCCCCCTCCTCGGTGTGAGGGCTAATCTCCATTGGAGATTTAAGGGGGAGGAGAAAACCCCTATTCTACCACCACAACCTTCCTCTTCACCTCAAGGCTGCCGGATTGTAACCTAACCAGATACACCCCAGCCGACAGCTCCGAGCCAAACTCAGCCAACCCATACCCCCTGACCTGCTTCGCGCCCACACGTCTGCCCGAGCAATCGAATAAGGTCAGGTTTACAACCTGACCTTTTGGAGTTTCGAAGGAAACCTTCAAAACTCCACGGGTACATATCGGATTAACCTTCAGGTCGAGAAGGATTATGGGTGTCACGGGTTCGGATATAGCTGTGAAGTGCAGTTCCTTTGTCTTCTCGTCATCAGCGTCGGATTCATCGGGTTCCATAACGGTGTAGATACGCAGGGTGTAGATTCCGGTGTCCGGTGGAGTGAAGGTGGAGAAGGACACTGTGTCTTCGGTGTCTGATGGCAGTGACCAGTCGAATGAGTCCTTGTATACCTGTGTTTCGCCTTGCAGTATCTCTGCTACTACTGCAAAGTCTGCAGGTTCGCGGCCAAAGTTATTTATGTGGGCAAAGGGTGTGTAGCCTGAGGTATCTTCAATTCCTTCGAGGATTTCCTTAACACCAACATCGTAATCGGCGTAGCCCATTAAACGCACGTCGTCCCAGAATACCTTCTGGCCACGCCAACCATCAACCCAATGATTTGAAATCCCCTGTAAAATCACACTATCCAAGGTCGCGTCTTGTGGTATAGACTCCAATTCGTATTCATCTATATCATTGAAGATACTCTTTTCTAACAAATGCCACATAGTATCCTCAGAAAATGAAATTCCTTTTAGATGTACCAATGGAGGTGAAACGCCACTTGGAAGATCTTCAGCCTTTAAAAAAAATCCTACTTTCCAATAATTCTCTTTATGAGCATTCAAATGGAGATATATACCTGCACAAAATAATTCCTCAAAACGATTATTGCGAGAAATTATTGAAAATGCTAATGATAGACTATCTATATCAGTTAACACTTTTGAGCCGATAAATCCTTGTGTGAGGTAAGTATTTTCATTATATTTGGACCACGTATTAGAGGGTTTAGGTCGGTTATCACCAGAACCTGAAAAACTTCTAGAATAGGCATTTGCGGAATCGTGGCGTTTAACAATTGCTACGAAATTCGGGAAACCTGTTCCACCTAACCTCGTATGCCATACCTCGCTATCCTTTTCGAAACTATGATCTTTAATAAGGTTCACACGCTCAAGACCAATAAGCAATAGAGGCAAAACTATCAATATGCCAACTCTTCTCATCTTATCCTCCTGGGATTTAACGCTTTCCGCTTACAGCTCACCGCAAACGGCCCACAGCACTCTAACACTTACTCTGCATACTAGCAGATTAAAGGAGATATGTCAAGGGTGGTAAGGAGAAGTTTCGCCTGCGGCGAACCTTATGGCATGTTTCCAGCCAGCCCAGGTTTATCCCTTGGGTGACTTCTTACTCTTTGACTCCCCTTTTTTTGAAGTTTCCTTAGCCCCCTTCTGTTCTGAAGCAGACTCTTCCTGCTCCTTGTCTTCCTTTTCACTGAGAAAACCCAGTATATTCACGGTAGTGGACTTCAGGTCGTTCCATGAGTTCTCTACCCCCTTCTTGATGCTTTCCCATCTTTCCGCATTACGTTCCTTATTCAGTTTCTGGAGCTCTTCTCGAACCTTCTTCCTCTTGGTGCGCAGTTCCTCCATCGGTTCCAGATACTTCAACTTGGCTTCGGCAGCCGCCTGCTCGGTCTTGGCAAAAACCCTGTCTATTTGGGCATCTACCTCGTCCCGCTGTTTATCGAGCATCTTCAGCTTCTTCTTTATCTCTTCACGCTTCTTCCGAAGGTCGTTCAGTCCCTCCGGTTCCTTGGCCTTGACCTGTGCCGCGGCCTGTTCCGCCTTTGCCCTGAGTTCATTAATCTGGGCATCAACCTCCCTGAGCTGAGCCTCTATCTTCTCCATGTACGCTTCTCTTGAATTTTCTGCCATCTATCTCTCCTTTTCGTGATAAGACACGAAGTTATTTGTTCTTAAGGTTATCCGGAACGGGTATCAACCGGTTTCCATGTTACGCCCGAAGTTCGACGTTATATAATTCCGCAAACAATGGTTCTATGGATGTAAACGGTTCCCCGGAATAAGATAAGTTCGGAACTTCTATTACGTCCTGTTCACCCACAAAACCTTCGCTTTTCATTCATAAACGAGTATCTTACTATAGTTGAAACCCCGTGCGTGTCAAGTAAAACCACTTCTCCTTGACAAATATCCATACACGCCATATACTCAACACGAGGTAATTTAACAAGGCGTAGGAGATAATCATGAATAAAACGAGTTTTCTTAAAGTAATCCTGCTCATACAGGCCTGTGCAACCACAGCGTCGGCAGGCCTTTCGGTAGGGATAGACGCCCGACCCGGGTATGCCGTGTGGAGCGGCTGGTCGGGGTTAACGTGGAGTGTTAGTCCCACGGCGTATTACCACGCACCATCCAGACCCTACGGGTTCGGCTTTAACCTTGGCTACGGACACAACAGTACGGTTCTCGGTGATTCCAGCATGGATTTCTCATCTATCCAGGCCATTGCCGCGGCACGGCTTCTGCCGATCCCGTACATGTATATAGAGGCCGCAGGTGGATACGGTATGTTCACGTCGGTGGAAGTCAGCGATTTTCTTAATAAAGATACAATTCCCGCAGGAACACCTTTAGCCCGATTCGGGATAGGTGCGCGGGTACCCATCGGCGGAAAGTTCATCTGCGAGGTCGAGGCGGGCAACACCCTGTTCTTCGCCTTTCAGAACTACTGGAACCCCGGGCTCAAGGTAGGTTTCACCTACGATTTCGGGATAGGCAAGATGCCCAGACCTATAGTGCTTGCATCGGACGTGGATTCAATCAATCCCGAGTACGGTGTAACCCAGGACCCCAACACCATCGCGGTGCTGATGGGCGCATCCAACTACAAGCACGCAGACGTTGTCAAGGTGGAGTACGCGCTTCGAGATATGTACGTGATGCGCGATTACCTGGTAAAGATACTTGGATTTCAGGAAGAAAATGTCTTCGCGATAGAAGACCCGGTGCTTTCGGATTTAACCACCTGGTTCGGAACCTCTATGAGCCCTGACGGAAAGCTTGCGCGCAAGGCCTCTGTGATGAGTAAACCAAGGGTATTCATCTACTACTCGGGACACGGCGTGCCCAGCCTTGCAACCGGAGACCCCTTCCTTGTCCCTACCGACTGCGATCCTAATTATCCCGAACAGGGCGGCTACGCATTAAGACAGCTTTATGAAAACCTCGAGGTCCTCGATGCCGCAGACGTTACGGTTGTGATCGACGCCTGCTTCTCCGGCTCATCACCCCAGGGCACCCTGATTAAGGACGCCTCTCCCTTGATTATGGAACCCGTAGAGTTCCAGAAGCAGACACCTGCCGAGTTTACGGTAATAACCGCCGCAGGAGGCCGCCAGGTCGCCAACTGGCTGAAAACCGAGAAGCACGGGCTTTTTACCTACTACTTCCTGAAGGGCCTGAAGGGGCATGCCGATGACGGCGACAACCAGCTAACCTGGGGTGAACTCAAGGCCTACGTGGAATCGCAGGTCTCAAAGGCCGCAGCCGACCTGGATAGGGAGCAGATACCTGTCTTCTCAGGGGACGAGGAAAAGGTCATCCTCAACCTGAGGTAGGTCATGAGATACTTCAGGAAGACCCTGCCGATTGCAGGCCTGGTTGCACTGATTGCCTGCGACGTAATCGATCCGGGTGACCTTACCGGCAAGGGCTTTATAGATATCAAGACCCTGCCAGCAGGCTGCGAGGTTTACGTCAACGGCGTAAAACAGGCTGATACCACCGACTGCATCGTCGACTCGGTTCCAAAGGAAAGGGATGTCGTAGTAAGGCTGGTTAAGGGCGACTACATCGACTGGCAAGATACGTTCGACCTTTCTAATACTGACACAGCCTTTATCGATGAAGTATTCACAGGGATTCTCGAGGTTTCCTCAACCCCTGACGGAGCCCAGATATGGCTCGCGGATACTAACACCGGATTCACGACCGAATACAAATTCGAAGGCATACTTGCCGGCCAGTGGAAAATAACCTTAAAAAAATACGAGTATCTCGATTGGGAGAAAACCGTAACCGTTCGTACTCACGAAACAGCCTATGCAGACGCGACACTCGAGACGGACGCAGCAGGCATTGAGTGGATATTGATACCTGCGGGCTGGTTCGCCATGGGAAGCACAACGGATGACCCTGATGCATGGCCTGACGAGTTCCCCCAGCACGATGTCTATCTGGACGCCTACTATATATCCAAGTACGAGATTACAAACGCCCAGTACGCCGAGTTCTTAAACGAGCACGGCAACACCTACCACGGGCATACGTGCATGGGAATTACCGGCGAAGGCTCCGGGATAGATTCTGCCGGAACGACCTACTACGTCAAGGCAGGCATGGCTTCCTATCCCGCTATCTACATCACCTGGTACGGGGCAAAGGCCTTCTCCGAGTGGGCGGGCGGCAGGCTTCCCACCGAAGCCGAGTGGGAAAAGGCAGCCCGAGGCGACGACGCAAGGCTTTATCCCTGGGGTAACACCTACCCGACAAATGCCCATGCAAACTACGGGAAAAACGTAAATGAACCCACACCTGTCGGGGCGTATCCTGACGGCGAATCACCGTACGGACTTCTGGACATGGCAGGCAACGTAACCGAGTGGATTTCCGATTGGTACGACGGCGACTACTACGAGGTCAGTCCTGATACCAATCCCCAGGGTCCGGAGTCGGGCTCCTATCCTGTTAAACGTGGTGGAAACTGGTGGTTTGCACAAACAAAGATACGGTGCGCTTCACGGCACACCGATCCCCAGGATCCCTTTTTAGGCTACGATGACAGCGGTTTCCGCCCTGTAAAGGATTAAGGAGAAACATATGAAGAGATTTTGGATTGCGATTGTTAGCGTTGCGATATTATTGATTTCCTGCGAAGGCCTTACACCCCCCGATCTTACCGGAAAGGGTTTTTTGTCCATTAACACAAAACCCACGGGATGCGAGGTCTACGTTAACGGTACTAAGATGGAAGATACCACCAACTGCGTTGTGGATTCGGTACCCAAAGGCGAAGAGCTGATTGTAAGACTCGCAAAAGGGGAATACCTCGACTGGACCGATACGGTTACTATTGAAGATAGTGATACCCTCTTGATTGACAAACGGTTTTCTGCAAACCTTTGCGTTACCTCCGATCCTCAGGGGGCCGAAATTTGGCTGGACAGCGTCAATACCGGCCAGATCACGAACTATACATTAACCGACATACTGGTCGGTTCGCACGACCTTAGGTTGGTTAAGGACGGTTATGACGACTGGGAAAACAAGGTAATCGTCGGTCTGAGCAAGGTGGATACCGTCCAGGCCGAACTCCAGACACACATAACCCAAATCGAATGGATTCACGTCCCTGCAGGTACGTTCATGATGGGCAGCCCGCCCTGGGATGAAGATGCCTATGAAAACGAGATGCCCCAGCACAGTGTATACCTGGACGGTTACTACATCTCAAAGTATGAAATCACTAATGCCCAGTTCTGCGAGTTCCTCAACGAGGAAGGAAACCTTTACCAGGGATTCAAGTGTATTGGGATAGATGATAAGTGGGGGTTGTGCCAGATATATGAACAGGACGGACAGTACTACGTGGAATCGGGAAAGGATAATTATCCTGCAATATGCGTAACATGGTACGGAGCAAAGGCATTTTCCGAATGGCTGGATGGACGTCTGCCCACCGAGGCCGAGTGGGAAAAGGCTGCACGCGGAGAAGACAAGAGGAAGTATCCCTGGGGTAACGACGAACCTTCTATTCAGCTTGCCAAATACGATCATGGAGATTCTACCCAGGTTAACACCGTACCAGTCGGTTATTATCCGGACGGTATCTCGGCATACGGATGTTTCGATATGGCGGGCAACGTCATAGAGTGGGTTAATGACTGGTACGATTACGACTACTACGAGATCAGCCCCGACTCCAATCCCCAGGGTCCTGATGAAGGTTCAATGAAGGTTATTCGCGGTGGTGGATGGTGGTCATGGCCGGATGAACTGCGCTGTTCTTACAGGTATTGGGCCTACACTTACTCAGAGTTCGTAGATGTTGGGTTCCGACCCGTTAAGGACGAGTAGATTGGTTAACTTTTCAACGACCCTGATTATCTTGACCGGGCTGAGAAAAAGCAAGAGGACGAGACGTAAAACCTGTAAATAAGAGGAGAAGACATGGAACAATCGGCATATCCGGTCCAGAAGGAAAACGCACCCGGAGCGGTTCCTTCATTGGTCCTCGGGATCATAAGCATGGTATTTACCTTTACTTCAATTATCAGTATCGTACTTGGTATAATAGCAATAGTACTCGGAGTAAAGGCAAAGAAGAATATAAAGACCGAACCCACAAGGTACGAAGGTGACGGTTTAGCGATTGCAGGAATCGTACTGGGTGCAATAGGCATAGCCGGTGCAGTAATATTCACGATCTGGATCATCACCGCCATTGTCGCAGCATCATACTGGCTGTAACAACATCCTTAACACCCCTTTATGGTTTGATTGCCGCCGGGTCAGAACGAATCATAACTTGTTCTTTCAAAGGTCGATGTAATTTTACCTTTGGTAGGTAGTAATTATCTGGGTAAAATCACGGACGTAACACGACCTTAATCCCGCCGCGCTTAACCACCGTTTTTATTGCCCTTCTCCAATCGTGAAGCCTGAACTTATCTGTCACGAGTTTCTCAAGTCCGTTGAGTCTTGGAAGCAGCTTGACAGCCTTTGCGAAGTCATCGTTTGAGTAGATATAGCTTCCCAGAAGCTTAACCTCGCGGAACCAGTAAGGCGAGAAATCTTGCCTCATCTGGCCGGGCGACCCGAGAAGGATAAGCTTTCCGCCCTCCCTTACGGCCCATGAGGCCTGCGCCAGACTTGCCCTGCTTCCGGCGGCGTCGATGAGGGCATCGAATCCGCCGCGAAATCCGGACGTACCGATGATTGATTTATAAGCCTTTGCGCCGATTCCTTCAACAGCCGTCTCGATATTTTCTAAGACCTTATCTGCCCCGAACTCAATTGCC
>WJJO01000001.1 GCA_014729665.1 Caldifarciminota bacterium | reverse complement strand
TGAAAGGATGTTGTATGGCTATAATCATCTTCGTCGGCATGGAGGAATCAAACACTTGACACCTTACCAGAAGTTGTCTATACTAAGACAACCTAAACTAGACGAAGGCCAACATGAGACGCAGTTGGTTGCATAGTACAGTTTATGAAAAGGAAAATCGGTAACACCTGTCTTTTTTTACTAAATAAATGCGAATAAGACCTTCAACCCAGACTCGAAACGTTAACCCTTAGCTTCCTTTCCAGCAAGTATCTCTTTAAGGGCCGTAACAAGTTTCCGGTTCTGATCTGCTGAGCCTATGCTAACGCGCAAGGCATCGGGGTGACCGCCGACCGGTCTAATGATAATCCCGCGGCGTTCCAATGCATGGGCAATCGGATTTGCCTCTCCCTTGAAACGAACAAAAACAAAATTCCCGAAAGGCGGGACGTAATCTAAACCCATACCCTCGAATTCCTTGGTCAAAAAAAGCTTCCCTGCCTCGTTTAGAGCCCGGCTTTCGTCGCGGTGGTCTTCGTCCTCAAGGGCGGCAAGGGCTGCAATCTGGGCAGGTCGGCTTACGGAGAAGGGCAGCCTGACCTTGTTAACGGATTTAATTATATCCGGCTTGGCGAATCCGTACCCTACCCGCAATCCGGCAAGTCCGTATATCTTGGAGAAGGTTCGCAGAACTATAACGTTGTGTCCTTCGTGCACATAGTGAAGTGATCGCGGGTAGTCCATATTACCGACGTACTCGTAGTAAGCCTCATCTACTATCACCAGGACGTGGTCTGGGACCTTCCCGATGAAATCATCCATCTCTTCCCTGGTAATGACAGAACCAAGCGGATTATTAGGATTATCTACGAACACGATTCGGGTCTTTTCGGTTATTGCCTCAAGTATCCCTTCCAGGTCGTGCCCCCAGTCCTTGATGGGCACCACGACCGGCTTGGCTCCGGCGATATTAATCGCAACAGGGTACATGATAAAGCTCGTCGAACTCATAACGGCTTCTGACTTTGGATCCAGATATGCCAGAGCGGCTTGAAGAATAATCTCCACCGAACCGTTACCGACGGTGATGAAATCGGCAGGCGTTTCGTGTATCTCGGAAAGACGATTCCTGAGTGCGTAGCAGGAGTTATCCGGATATCGGTGAACCTCTGTAAGGGAGTGGGAAAGGGCGGCAAGGGCCTTTGGTGAGGTACCCAGAGGATTTTCATTCGATGCCAGCTTGATTATTTCACCCGTAAATCCATATTCCCGAACAAGTTCTTCGATAAGTTTACCTGGCTTGTAAGGCTTAATTTTATCAAGCGAAGCGCGGGTTTTGAGCACTCTAACCTCCGATATTTATTACTATTTCAACTTAGACTATACGGTTAAGTGCCTGCGTGTCAAGTTATAATCCGGATTAATACATAGTATTCAACGGGGACTCCGCAAGTAGCTAGGATACCGTTCGTCTCCTTGAATCCATGAATAAGCTGATCTTTATTCCCTTGCCATCTTTTCCCCAAAGGGAGACGCTTGCGAACCGGAGGTTCAAAAGGAGCACTCAATATGTCTTGACATTCGGGTAACATACCTTATACTTTTCAAACAAACGAACAAACACAGTGCGACCGTTCCTGCGCGAACGGCGTGGTACAAAGGAGGCAACATATGCGTAAATTGAGTGTCATACTAATCATGACCGGGGTTATCTTCGCAGGGCTTTCAACGGATTATGAATCAGTAACCCGGGCTGAATCCGATTACAGGCTATTAGGAGAGATAACCGATGAACCGGCGGAAGCCTGGAGGTATTGGTGGGTTGGAGTAGGTGACTTTACCGATTTTACCATCACTAACACCACTGTAACAGGATATTTCGGAAGATCCTTCGATCAGTATCACCCTTACTCGTGCTTACTTCCATGGGAATCTCCCGCGGACAATGAGGACGGCAACGCAGGAGAGTACCCAGTAGGATCAGAACAGTACTACATATATGCCGCCGGTCCTTGGTTCGGGGCCATCTCACAGGGTGAACCCAACGTTATAAAGGGGGCTTACCGCGGTGATTTAGGCGCAATAGCCGTACCCGAGATGTCCAATACCAGTGCAATGGGTGATATCCATATCCTGGGTCTGTACTTCAGTAATATGATTGTCCCATCTGGTCAAGGATTTAATAACGAAGGTAAGAGGGTCTTTACATTCCCAGATAACACCCCGAAGCCATACCAGGATAATTGGCCTTTTAATGATCCTGCTTACGGCAGATCGGACGGTGAATGGATATCTCATGAAGACACCTATGCGGTTGCAGGTGATTGGATACTACAGGACAGGGATTCTCTAGCACGGGGAGTTTGGATCCCCGACACCGTTGTTGACACCATCGTTAACGGTGACACGATCTATGATACAACCATCTACCAAGTATACGGTATTCAGCCGCTGGGTGTCCGTGTCGAGCAGAGAACCTACTCCTGGGCTCGCGGCAGACTAAGGAACGCCGTTGTCCTCAACTACAAGATCATGAATATGAATGATCATACCCTTGAAGCTCCCTACTTCAGTTATTTTATGGATAACGATATCGGACACGGTGGGGAGAATCCCGGAGAAGACGGAGCCTGGGATGACAGGATTGACTACGATGCTGCCCACGAGGTAGTCTACACCTATGACGATAACGGCTCCGAGTCAGGATGGAATACCGCACCTGGTTATATAGGA
>WJJO01000262.1 GCA_014729665.1 Caldifarciminota bacterium | reverse complement strand
GTGCAAAACAGGTCAACTACAACCTTGCCGGGTATCGGTTTATACTCGTAGGCACTTTCATAAAAACGGGGAGGCTGTATATCATCTGAAAACTTCTTGAAGAACAGGGCGGCGTTGTCCTTACGCTGAACCTCCTCATACCCCATCTTTTTGAAGAACTCGGCTGGCATGAACCACATATCTTCCCAGTAGAATCCAACCACACAGATGCCTTTCTTGCCTTGCTTTTTTGCTTCTTCCTCGGCCGCTTGCATCAGTGCCTTTCCAACACCCTGTCCTTTTACCTTCTCAGCATCCAGGCAGGTGATGACCATCAAGTCCTTACCCACAGGACCCCAGGGGCAGGTCTCGATAGGGTAGAGGTAGATGAATCCTGCGTGTTTACCGTCAACTAACGCGACCTTAATCCTCAACCCTTTCTCATCGTACATCCTGTGGAACCATTCGATCCTCCTTTTACATACTTCATTCCACTCATCGGTTTCGTTAACATGGGTGCAGGAACCAACGAAGACCTCGTCTTCGGTCTGCATGTCTCGGATTTCTATCTTTGACACCTTAAATCTCATCCAATTTGCTCAGTTTGTATCCTTTATTCTCCCACGCTTCCCGCATCACCGGGTTGCGGCGCAGGTAGGCGTCCACCTTGTCCTTTTTAACCCGGTTGAACGGGCAGGAGAAGTTTACGCACCTGGGGCAGATGTAGGTCACCAGCACGGTGAAGAACGCGGCGATCGAAGCCAGTGTAGCACCTGTAATACCTGCCATAGCTAAAAGCGGCCACATACCAATGGTCGATATCCCGGGGATAGTATACCACAATCCGTAAACCTCCACTCCCACCGGGAACAGACCGAATATCAGGAAACATACTATCAAGGCGATTTTCTCGAACCGATTCATCGGCTCCGGATGATAACGCCACAGCTTGACTATCCCGTGGTTGGCCAGGCAGTGCAGGATAAAACCTTTCCTTGCGTAGTAAGGGCAGTGAGAGCACAGTATCCTTATCTCAAAGAACACGAAGAAGAATACGCAAAATGCCCCGAAAGCTATCATAGGCCACCAGGCTCTAGTCAGCAGACCCACCAGCACCATGCCGAACACGGCAATTGCAATAGCGGCAAGGGCGGGGATGATGAACCCCAGGAGTCCTTCAGCACTCCACTTGCACGCCAATGCATCCTTGTTCTCGCAGTTGGCACAGTCGGCCTCGTCATCCCAGGTGCAGATAGTATAAGGGTTAATTGATTTATTCTCTACAGTAAAAGAATCGTAGGAATTCATGCACTCTCCTTTGTTGCAGTCTAATCCAGGTCACACTATAGCAGGAAAGTAACGAGGAGTCAACATAAAATCTTGACATGGGTAGAATTGAACGTACGCTTACTGGTAATCGTTATCACAAGGAGCTTGGATGGATATTATAGGTCTTATATTCTGGGCTATGTACATGGGACGGAAGACGCAAGCCAAGGGGTATACAAAAGGTAAGGGCGCGGGGATAGCGGTCGGGTTCTGGCTGGGACTCGAGATAGGATTAGCGCTAGCAGGATTGTTTATTGCCCTGGCTGCCGATGCTGAAGAGGCAATATGTATTGCGGTTCCTTTTGGATTAATCGGGATCGGTCTGGGGATGCTTTTTTCGTGGTTCGTCGTTAAAAGGATGCCCGTTAAAAAACAACAGGTGCTTGCCTTCCTTCGCTCGAAGCAGGGTTCGGACAAGGAGCGCCGCGATGCCCTTTTAGCACTTGCCGAACTTGGCCACGAGGCTTTGCCTGATTTGGTTCAGCTCTACCAGCACGAACTGGAGTGGCCTACTTTCAAGGGCTACCACGATGCAATCGTCGAAGCTGTCGTTAAGGCGGGAGGCAGGGAGTATCTCGAGAAGGCGAAGAGAGGAGAGGTGTAATGGGGATGCCCTGATATAAAACGGTATAAGTCTCTGG
Organism: Caldifarciminota bacterium; assembly: GCA_014729665.1. GTDB lineage: Bacteria > Hydrothermota > Tepidihabitantia > B3-TA06 > B3-TA06 > WJJO01. The sequence continues at coordinate 770 of WJJO01000262.1, read as the reverse complement.
CTGATTTCAAATATCAAAATGCAAATATCAAATTTCCTGAATCCCGGACTCTAAAGGGAATTTTTTGAAGGATTTGAACTTGACGCCGCGTCTTTTTCGGCTAATGTTAAGGGTAATGAAGTTATACAGAACCTTGCTAGTTTTCCTCGCTATAGTTCTGGTTCCTGCATTAGGATTCGGGACATCGAAGTACGTCGTTCTCGAGTTCGAGGGCGCAATAGGCCCTGTATCAGACCGCTATATATCCAACGGAATCGACAAGGCAGAAGATATCGGGGCAGACTTCATACTCCTTAAACTCGACACCCCGGGCGGCCTGATGGAGTCCATGCGGAAGATAGTCAAGAAGATAATGGCTTCCGAAATCCCAGTAAACGGCTACGTGTATCCCGTGGGAGCGCGAGCCGCGTCCGCAGGGGCGTTCATCATGCTTTCGACACACGTAGCCGCGATGTCACCGGGAACTAACATGGGGGCGGCGCACCCTGTGGCAATGGGGGAGAAGCAGCCCGATTCTGTGATGATGGGCAAGCTGGAAAACGACGCAGTCGCCTTCATAATATCCATCGCCGAAGCCCGGGGAAGGAACGCGGAATGGGCGGAGCGCGCCGTGCGCGAGTCGATATCATCATCGGCCAACGAATCTCTCGAACTCGGTCTCATCGACTACGTTGCCTCCTCGCCCGAGGAACTTCTCGAGATGCTGGATGGTCACGAAGTCGAGATGGAGGAAGGCGAGATAGTGCTCGAGACCGCCGAAGCAGAAGAGG
>WJJO01000261.1 GCA_014729665.1 Caldifarciminota bacterium | reverse complement strand
CCGTTCAAGCCTGAGGAAAAGGTTGTAGAATCCTTCGTTGCAAAAGAGGGTCGACTCGAAGGCATGAAGCTGAAGGACTACTTTGACGAACTTTCCTCCGATTCTCCCGCACCGGGCGGCGGATCGGTTGCGGCGGTATCCGGAGCCCAGGCCGCGGCACTAGTATCCATGGTTGCCAATCTCACCCACGGGAAGAAGGGGTATGAGGATGCCTGGAAGGATATGGAACGGGTGGCTATTGAAGCCCAGAAACTCAAGGACGAACTCAATGCCACCATCGACGCAGATACCGACGCATTCAACGCATTGATGGCCGCTATGCGCAAACGCGCCAGAACCGATGAAGCAAAGACTGAAAAGGCAAAAGCCGTAGAGGCCGCAACCCTCAATGCGATAGAAGTCCCGCTTTCCGTTGTCCGGAACATGGTAAAGGTGATGGATTTGGCCGCCGAGACCGCCCAGAAGGGAAACCGTAATTCCATATCGGACGTATCCACGGCTGCGGCCCAGGCAAAAGCGGCAACCGAGGCCGCTCACGACAACGTGATGATAAACGTACCTGGGCTTGAAGATAAAAAGAAAGCCAAGGCACTTCTGGATGAATCACAAAAACTTCTTGCAAGTGTAACTAAAATGAGTCAAGATGTTACCGACACCGTTCATAAGGTTCTGAAAGCCGAACTCTAATCCTATGTAACGGGTATTGACAAATCCCAAGGTTGGGGTATAGTCTAGTAAATAATCTGGAGGCGAGATGAAACGAGTCCATATAATTCTATCATTGGTGTTTATCCTTGCATCTATTGCAGGATGCGGCCCTTCCTTACCTGAGGGGTTAGTTGGAGAAATCGCCTACATTTCCCCGGTTGATGACGATGGTGCACATGACATATATATCCTGAAACTGCCCTCAATGGAAGAACGCAGGATTACTAAAACTGCTGGTAATAACGTTGAGAATGTATGGATAGATTGGTCCACCACCGGTCTCCTCGCTTACGGCAGCAACCGTGAAGCCTCAAGAGACTACGAAATCTTCATTGTAGACGCTAAAGGCAAGTACGAAGAACAACTCACCAAGAACGACCATTTCGATGGATATCCGACTTTCAGCCCCAGCGGTAAGCTATTGGCCTACTCCTCCGAGCGTCCGCTCGAGGATTCTGATGAAAGACCTCAAAGGGATATCTACGTGGCCGATCTTAAAACAGGTGGTGAAGACAGGGTTACCGAAACACCCGGGTCCGAACTTGACCTGAGTTGGTCTCCTGACGGTTCAAGGATAGCCTTTTCAAAATCGGTAATGGGCTTCTTTCAAATTTTTGTCTACGAAATTCAAACGGAAGAGACAATTCAATTAACCGACGTTTCAGGATCAAACAACCGTTCACCCGAATGGACTCCTGACGCTCAAAGAATTGTATTTACTTCCAACCGGGACGATACTGAAAACGCAGGCATTAAAAGACGCAACAGCATCTATATTATGAACGCTGATGGTTCTGAGCAAAAGGGTCTGTTAAAAGACGACATTCTATCCTACAACGGACCTGAGGTTTCTCCGGATGGAAAGTGGCTGCTTTACTCGGTCGTAGCTACCGATTGGCCCGAAGGCGAAAATATAATGCTACGGGCTTTGGATTCCGAAGACGGTAAGAACTACAAGATAATGAAAAATGAATATTTTAACAGGACAGGCACCTGGAACCCTTTAGGGGTGACAAAATAAATACGCTAAAGATGAGGTTTTAACGTAAAGAAAACCTTACTTGGGAGATGGGGAAGCGCATTTAGGCCCGAATTCAGTGGAGTTCGGGCCTCTTTTTTTCTTTTTCCAATATCTATCCGGCTGTACTAACCTGCAGGTTAAATAAAGCTATCGCCCGATTATTTAATTAGTCCTTGGAAAGTACCCTTTAAATGGATTGTGTAAAAGGTTATCTAGAAAGTCGTATCTATTTTTCTCCCCCCCTCGACCACTATCTTCGAGAAGTCGGCGACCTTAAGGAACTCCTGCTTGACCGAGTTGAGAAGGTGAAGACGATTGTTCTTGACCTCCTCGTCCTCCACCATTACGAACACCTCATCGAAGAAATTATCTATTGCCGGTCGGATGGACAAGAGGAGCTCAAGGGCTTTCTTGTAGTTGCGGGAGCCCACCGCGGACTCGACCTCAGGCCTGATGCGTTCGGTCTCTTCCCAGAGTTTCTTCTCCTCCACCTGACCAAACAAGGATGCATCAGGGAGTGAGAATTGTGTGCTACGGGTAATGTTGGCGACCCTCTTCTGACCCACCGCAACCAGCCTGAACTCATCGCCTTTATCGAGTTCACCGAAGGCCTTGAGCCTTAGAAACGCATCGTAAGGGTCGTCCGCTGCAACAGCGGCAACGGCATCTACCCAGTCATAGGCAAAATCCTTATCCTTGAAGAAAAGTACCTGTCTGTCTCGCAGGAAATCTGCAATCTGTCCTTCTTGTTTCTCCTTCTTACCAAACAGGCTAAGGACCTTCTTGATAGCTTTAGGGATTTGGGTATGTATCTCGAGATCGGTAAGTATCTTCATGACTGCAGTGGCCTGCCTGCGCAGGGCAAAGGGATCGCGCGAACCCTTTGGCGGTTTGCCCACGAGAAACGTTGCACAGATGTTGAGGAGTCTGTCGGCAATCCCTAATACCGAACCTTCGAGGGTGGTCGGTGAATCGGAGTACTGGCTGCCGATAGCGGTACATACTTCCTTTGACTCGCCGAGTCTTTCGGCATATATAGCGCCTGCAGTACCCTGAAGCGATGTAAACTCCTTCTCACGCACGAGGTTGGAAAGAAGGTCGGCCTTGGCAAGTTGAGCCGCCCGGTTGTAAGCCTCTTTGTCAAATCCGTTGACATCTTTACTAAGAAAGGTACCGAGTTCGGTCAGGAACCGGGTCTTATCTGCAAGACTGCCGATTCCTTTTATCCATTCGACACGGGCCTCTTCCTCGACAAGGGGCTTCAGCCCCTTGTCCAAATCTTCCTTGATAAAGAAATCGGCGTCCTCGAGGCGGGATATAGCCATCCGCTCGAACCATGGCCTGGCAAGGTCTGGTTTGATTTTGGGGGAGTTGGTCACCACAAGGAAGTGCGGTATTATCTTACCTTTCTTTTCTACGACGAATGCACGCTGGTGTTTTGCCAAGGCTGTCTGAAGCACCTGTCTGGGCAAGTCCGTGAAGCCACCAAGATCACAGACAAGCACATTCGGGTACTCCACCATATTGGTTACCTCGTCCAAGAGTTCATTATCTTCAACAAGCGTTCCCCCGAGTGTCTTAGCCGCCTTCTTAAGTTGATCATGGATTAATTTTCGCCGTTCATTCGGATCGACTATGACATATGCATCTTTCAATTTTTGTAAGTACTCGT
>WJJO01000260.1 GCA_014729665.1 Caldifarciminota bacterium | reverse complement strand
TCAATATACGAAGAAGATAAGGTTCTCGCGGCAGGTATTGAAATAGAACGTCCGGACGGGATACTCGGCGATTTCATCTCCGGTTTGAGGCCACCTTCCGACTACTCACGGATACCGCGAGACGCCGTACTGTTCGTTAATCTTACCGGTATTAATCCCGATGAGGCCTGGAAGACCTCCGCTGAACTTGCGAAGCGTAATAAGACCGAGACCGCACTGGCTGTCATGGATATGGAAGAACCTATATCCATCCTGGCCGAAGATGCAGGGGACGAGGTTGTGTTCCTGATGCAGGGCTGGGAGGTTGATTTATGGTATGCACCTGCAAGGTGGGCGCTTTCGGTAAAGGCTTCATCTGCAGAGAGCTTTGCCGCATGGGAGGCACTCATTCCCCAGGTATTTGGTGAAGGTTGGGAGAACGTAAACTTAAATCACGGGGATGTGGGTTACAATGCGGTGCGTTCTACCGATTCCCTTGCCGAGTTACCGCCCCTGGCGTACTTCATGTTCGACGGTGCACTCACCATCTCCTCGGATACCAACCTGGTTGGATGGATACTCGATGCTAATTCGTCGGGGAATTCAATGGTAACATCTGCAGGGTTTAGCGAACGCTGCAATGAGGCCGCTATCCCGAATCCATTTTTCTACCTGGACTGGGAGCCGTTCAAGGGGGAGTTTAAGGACTATCTTCTGTACGCGGCGGACAGAACTCTGGGATTCACCCCCGCAGACGTGGAGAGAAAGATATTCCCGCTTCTCGACGGCTTGGAATTATCAGCTATCCTTGCCGACGTCGACAAGGATGGTGAATCCCTGGTGTTTACTATAAGGGGTGTTAAGTAGACTCATTAAGGACGGATTAAGGTTCCAAATAGTAAATAGCATTATTCCTGCGCTACAGTAACACTTATCGAGTCCCAGGCCTCGTTACCCGCGTCATCGTAGGCGACTACAAATATTGCATGAGCGCTGCCCGGTACTTCTGCGGTTGCATCCCAAGTATACTCGTAAGGTGATTCACCGTCGTCGCCGATTTGCGAGTCGTCGACGTAGAAATCAAGTATCGCGATGCCCTTGTTATCTTCTGCCTGGGCGGAAATAGTCACCTGATCCGCAACCTCGGCTCCGTCCGCAGGCTCGGTAATCGATACGGTAGGATTTTTCGTATCCTGGCAGCTTAGTCCCAGCAGGATAAGGCACGTAATCGATGCAGATACTATCCATCTTATTTTCTTGTTCATGCTTATCTCCCTGGCCAAAGGCCGGTATAGGTTGTTCTTGCTATCGTTACCCAACTCCCGATAAACCTTGAAAGTCCTACTCCCCGACGGTGACCGTTATTACGTCCCAGGCTTCGTTGCCCGCTTCATCGTAGGCAGTGACACTGATTTCGTGAGAACTCTCTGGAGGTAGTTCATAGGTGCCCCAGATATACTCGTATGGTTCATTACCGACACTAGTATCCGGTTCTTCCTGGGGATCATCAGGATCAAAATCGATATAGAAATCCACATAGACAACCTCATCGTTATCGACCGCATCTACCCGTATCGTTACCATACCCCAGACCCTTGCACCGTCATCGGGTTCCATTATCGAGACTATAGGGTGCATGGTGTCTACTACTAAGTTAATCGCATCCCTGCCTTCATTGCCCGCCGGATCGTAGGCAAAGACCTCGATAAGGTGGTCGGAACCGTGCTCGAGCCCTGCAAGATCCCATACGTACTCGTACGGGGGTTCAGCATCATCGAACACCTCGACTTCATCGATCAAGAACAGAACGTTTTCCACTCGCACGTTGTCTTCAGCATCGACACATATGTGTTTCTCATCGGAAACGCTGCTTCCGTCTTCAGGAGAGGTAATTTGAACAATAGGCGGCTTATCGTCCTCTACGCCGATTGTAACGTTTATTACGTCCGAGGCCTCGTTGCCGGCCTTGTCGAAAGCGGTAGCCTTTATTAGATGTTTGGTTCCACGATTAAGGCCGGATGCATCCCATACGTATTCATAAGGACTATTTGCATCGGCTAGCATGAAGGTATTATTTATATAGAAGTATACCTGATCGATTTCTCCCTCGTCCTCAGCCTCGACCTCGATTCGAACCTCATCTTCAACAAATGAACCGTCTTCAGGATTGATTATTGAAACGGTCGGTGGTTTCCCATCACAACTAAGGGTTGAAAGGGAAACGCTAAGCAAAAGTGCAAACGCAAGTATTATCACTTTTTTGTTCATACCAACCTCCTACTGCTCGAAGCAGTTATTATAGAAACTTGATGATAATTGACGATGTTGTTTTGTCAAGAAGGTGAAAAGGATATCAGTGATTATACATCAAGTATCTTGCCTTCTCATGAGCACTACCCACGGTAACCCCTTTTACGAGATTCGGGTACGATTTATGAATCCCTTCGGCTACCCATACTGCGATATTTTCTGCAGTCGGCGGGATTTGATCGAAGGGGGGATGGGAGTTGAGGAGTTGACCCTGAAGGGGTTCGAGTAATCTATTCAAGATTTCGGTTAACTTCATAAAATCCACGCTTACACCCCTTTTATCAAGTGATTTCGTGCAACAGGTTACCGTAACATTCCAGCTATGTTCATGGGGCTTTGATATATCTTCACCGAAGCCCTTAAGCCGGTGTTTTAACTCCAGAGGAAGGGTTACTTCAACTTCGAACATTACTCTATCCAGGTTTTTTTATTCATTATCAGAAAGCTGTTTCTTCAACAGCTCCCTTGCCTTAAGCATGAAAAGCTGGACCCCGGGATCGCGGTGGTCTGGATATGTCCAGGGCAACTCATCGCAGCGTTCCTTCAGGAATCTTACAGTTAGTTCTATCCAGATACCTTCATCTAGGTATGTTCGATGTCCGGCAGGCTTTGTTGAAAATAGCCACAGGCCGTCGAGACGTACCAGACCGGGGTCGATATTGACAGTTCGCTTTCCGTCTTGTTTCAAGCCGTCTTCAATCTCGCATGTCTTTAGTTTGAGTTCCCAGCTTTGCAGAAGGTTTATAGGTTTTGAAAAAACGACCCAGCGCCTGAGTATCCCTTCACCCATCTCGGCGTTGTAGTAATCGGTCCAATCAAAGGGCATAACCTCGCTTCTCAAAGCAACCTGACCGAAATGGTCGGAGAGTGTTTGTTCAATACTCTTAATCAGTTTGCTGTCCGGCGACAGCAAACCGCATATCAGGAGTGCCTGGGGTTCACGTGGAGGAAGAATCACTTTCGTTCTCCTGTTCGGTTTCTTTCCCGTCATGGGTTGAATTTTCATCACTGCTTAACCGGTAGCCTATGGCCGCAAGCGAGTCCTTCCTTGCCTTGTCAGACATTTCGGTATCCGGGTTTTCGGCTTGATTGTTAATCTCTTCTTCATCTGAAACCGGCAGGATATCCTC
>WJJO01000259.1 GCA_014729665.1 Caldifarciminota bacterium | reverse complement strand
GTAATCCATTGCCTTGGAGTATTCCCCCTGGTTGGCATAAAGTGTTCCCATACTGCTTTCAGTCTTGCATATCGCCAGTTGATCTTCGAGTTCGTTTACTATCGCCAGTCTTCCTTCGTAGTATTTCATTGCCTCCTCGTAGTTCCCGCGGTAGAAACTCACGCTGCCCATGTTATCGAGTGTTTTACTCATTCCCCTTTGGTCACCTAGCTGGATGTAAGATTCATAGGCGGTTTCGAACAGGGCAAAGGCCTCACTGTAAGAACCCTGGTCCCTTAATAGTTCACCCAGATTATTCTCGCTTTCAGCGATTAGTACCCTGTTTCTGATTTCATTAGCCGACTGAAGGTTTTCGCGAAAGATATCGGCCGCTGCATTCCATTTGCCGATATGCTGGAGTATCTGGCCTATCCTGTTGCGAATAGCTATCTCTTCCTCCTCATTATCGATATGCTTGAGCAGACGCGTTAAAAGCTCAATAGCGTCTTCGTTGCTGTAGTTAGCACTCGCCCAATCTCCCGCTTTCCTTAGATATTCACTTGCCTTATCTGTAATTTCGGCATTTTCGTAATGGAATGCAAGGTCTGTATAGTGAGTTGAAGAATTAGCGTAAAGTTTCTCGATGGCCTGGGCTGTGGAAGCGTGAAGACGCCTCAGTCTTGAACGAAGCTGCATGTTATAGGCTGCATCCCGCAGGAGGGCATGTTTGAAAAGGTAGACGGTTTCTGTGACCGACGTCCAGAGATTTTCCGTCTCTCCCTGAAGAAGCAGTCCGGGTACATCCTTTCCCTTTAGTAACTCCGATAGTACGTTGAGGTCGAATTCCGTGCCCAAGACCGATGCCGTCTGAACCATCTCCTTTAGTTCCACCGAGAGACGGTCGAGTCTTGCGATCAGTATCGCCTTGATACCTTCCGGAATCTCCACCTCCTTGCGAATCAATTCATACCTTCCTTCGGTAACCTCAACTAACTTGTTCTCTTCAAGATAGCGGCAAAACTGTTCTACGTAAAAAGGATTCCCCTCTGTTCTCGACAGTATGAACTCCACCAGGGATTTTGATGCCTGGTTACCAAGTTGGTTTTGAATTACGATTCCGGATTGTTCAGCCGAGAGATTGTCAAGCACTATCTCGTTGCATGGAACGTTGGAATCTATCTCCAATTCGGGTTTGCTTCCGTCGTCTGAAAAACGCGAAGATACAAAAAGGACTATCGGGAACTTTTCTATCTTGCGTGTAAGTGTAGCCAGTATTTTATGCGAATCGGAATCCAGCCATTGAATATCTTCTATTATGAGACATAAGGGTTCCAGAAGACTCAGGGCCTTAAGGAATCCCTTGATAGCAAAGACCGTATTCTCGAATTTCCCCTTGGCATCGAGCTCTTCGAAAAGAGAACCCGACCACCTTAGTCCCAGAAGTCCTCCCAGTACGCTTTTTGTTCTTTCTAGTTCCTTAAGTACGGCTGTCGCCCGGGCGTCTCGAAGCCTTGCGAGTTTAGCCTTAAGCTGGTCCCAGGTTCTGGCAAATGACTGCTTTTTCCCCTCATCTGATACCGTCTCCGAGAGACCGAAATAGTTCTTCAGGATATAGATGAACGGTTCCATACTTTTATGCAAAACCCCTTCGGAGGTTGCTAAAAGGGTTTTGAATTCATCCGCTATCCTTCGGGAAAGTTCGTAAAGCAGTCTTGTTTTTCCAATCCCTGCTTCGCCGTAGACGTAGACTACACCGGCGAATTTTCCCTTCCTTACCGGTCCCAGGGCTTGGATAGCCTTGTTCAATTTATCGTCCCTGCCCACCATTTCGTCTGCAAAAATCAGTCCTTCTTTTGCCTTGCTTCGGCCAAGAAGCTCGAAGACCTCTACCGGTTTCGACTTGCCCTTAAAGGTGAGTGCACCCCGGGGTTCAAGCTTATACTTCTTGCCTGCCCTGCTTTTTACTTCATTGGAGACCCAGACTTTGCCCCATTCGGTTCGCGACATGAAGCGGGCGGCTGTGTTGACCGCATCACCGAGAACGGTATAGGTGCATCTTCGATTACATCCCACGATTCCGGCATAAACGGTACCCAGGGATAAACCGATACGCATACTTTCGGTTGAATCTTCACTTAACGCAAGTACGAAATCCAAAGCTCGTTCGAGGTTGTTCTCGAAGGACTGCGGGGCACCAAAGAGAACGAACATAGAGGGACCCTTATCTCCAAAATCTAATCCGTTGAAGTACCCCCCGAAGTTATCTGCTTTCTCGAGGACATCGGCTACGAACTCATCAAGCTTAGCGAGATTCCCGGGTTCATTGAATGAAATAAAAATGGAAACCACGTCACGGAACTCCCCAGAGAGCCCTGATTCGATAACCTCTTCCGGAGTAAAAATTGATACAACCTCTGCTGAAACCTCCTCTGCGGACATCTTCTTCTTTGAGGTTCCTGAAGGTTTCATATCCAGTCTGAAGTACCCGGATTCAATCTCTTCAATCCTGGGCGAAATCACCTCCCTAAGTCCTTTTGCCATTATTATATCACCCGCACTTGCGAGTCTAGCCGCATTAATGCAGCTTTCTACGGCCTCGCCTTTGAAAAAGAAGGCCCTGTGCTTTTTGCTGCCAACAATGCCCCACTCTACCTTACCGTAGGAGAGTCCTACCCTTGCCGAAAGCCTGAAATCTTCGTACTTTTCTTTCTGTAAACCCTTTCTGCGAAAGATGGATCGGAATATCTTCTGAATATCCAAGGCAACCGTCGAAATCTCTTTTGCACCTTCATCGGGGAAGATGGCTGTAAACGAATCACCGGCAAAGCTGGATATGTAGCCGCCCTTGGAGTATATGGTGTCGATAACTACGTTGAAGATCCGGTTGACTACAAATGAAAGGGTCTCAGCCCCTCTTTTCCCGTACCCCATAAGTTTTTCGGTGATTGAGGTAAATCCTGATATATCTACAAACATCGTAGCTGCATCGAATGAACCGTAAAAAACATCCTTCTTATACTGGTTGTGGATGAATCCGGGAATAAGATTCTTCATTGATTCGTCCGATGCAGCGCATTTGTGTTTTGATTCACCTTACAGCCTCCAGCTGTCCTTTACTCTTTCGCGATCTGATGATTATAACCCAGCGTATTATTGATGTCAAGAGGAATACCGGCATTGTCGGTAAAAAAACCCCTGGAGAGGCAGGGACGCACTCTCCAGGGGAGGGGGTGAGGGAAGGGAGGTGTGTTACGGGAATTTCATCTGGGTTTCAATTTCTCTCACCAAAACCTTCATCTCCATTCCACTTTATACATTATAATAATAATAGTCAGATTTCAGAACTTGTCAAGCCCCCTGAAGTCTACTTCAAATATCTAATCCTCCATCTCCTTCGGCCGGTAACCTATGCGGTGATACGGGTTAACCACACTCGAGGCTACGTTCTTAAGGTGAGCACTTACGCGCTTTAAGTACCGGGACATCAACGCCGCGACGATTCCTTCCTTGGATGATATCTTCCTGTTTTCTATCAGCTCATCCATAAAGGTATCGGCTTGTTTTGCAAGGGAGGCTTGATCCTGCATTATCTTGCGTGCTAAATCAGATTTACTTTCGACAAGCGCTTTCTTTGTTGCGGCAAACATTTCGTCAACACGGACTGCCAAAGGCTCAAGGGCCTTAAACTGCAGTCCGCATTCCTTACCAGTACAGTGATTTGCTATCTCATCCAGATTCTTAGCATAGTCCCCTATGCGCTCGAGATCTATCACGAGGATTGAAAGTACGAAGGTTGCGTTAATATCCTGTGCGGGATTTATCGCCAAATGCTCGAGCACACGCCTTCTTATGGCAATCTGCAGTTCGTTGAGCTGACGGTCAATTTTGTATAGGTCCTCCACCTTGCCCGAACCCGTAACCATATCCCACGCTGCTGAAAACATCTTCTCCGCGATATCGAACATCTTGAACAAATCCTCCATGCACAGCTTCAAAAGTCCTGACCCCCTCCAGATTGTCAATAAATTCTCCATGCTTACCTCCTAAGCAGTAATATCAACCCGACGGGGATGATGATAAAGATAACGATAATATATACGAATGCAAGCCAGCGGTGCTTAACTACACTCTTGCCCACGAGCCGCGCGAGGGTAAGGGGAACTATCTTCAAGGGATACCATACAGCGATGCCGAAGATATTAAACAAAAGATGCGCAAAGGCCACCTGGATTCCCTCAGGCGTACCCGTGGCGAGGGCTGCAAGGATTGCCGTAACGGTCGTACCGATATTGGCGCCCAGGGTGTAGGGGAATATCTGCTCCAGTGCAATCAGGCCCGCACCGACAAGGGGAACGACAAAGGATGTAGTTACCGATGAGGACTGGATTATAGCTGTGATAACGACTCCGAGTAAAAACGCCCGCACAGGTCCGCCGAAAAGATACTTGTCGATTACTACCTCGGTCTTGGAGCCGGCCAGCTTGCGCATATTCTTGACCATGAATTGCAGTCCGAAAAAGAGCAAAACGAGCGCTAAAGGAATCGTGATAAGCGCGAACCCCTTTTCCCAGAAGCCCTGGGTGCCCGTTATCAGGCGAACGAGATCGATAAGTCCGTTGGAAACCGGCTTGACCACGGCTCCCAGCGGACTCCACATCTTGAAACCCACGTCGTGAAG
>WJJO01000258.1 GCA_014729665.1 Caldifarciminota bacterium | reverse complement strand
TTGTCTGGCCTACATCGAGGGCAAAAATCACCCCCGTTATTAAGATAATCGATGCAATTATTCGTCTCATCTTCTTAGTTTAGCGTGAAGTTGCTCCCTGTCAAGCCGCTGGTTTAAAACGGAGAGTCGGTTGAAGGAGAAGTGATCGCGAACGGTGACTGAACCTGAAAAGGTTATAGATCCCGACATCAAGATTCAAGGATTGCATGATTGAAGCCCATCTATTCGCTTTCATTCGGTTGAAGATTATAAGATTCAATCACACCTCGTTGTTTGATTCTATCTTTAGTAAATATTAAAAACGGATCAGAGACCGGCTTTGATTTGCAAATCCCCCTTTTTATTTCCCCTTAATAAGGGGGGCGAACAAACCCTTTGGCTATAAAGGCAGACACTTCTACCCGTCCCACATAGTTTTAGACAAAGAGTCAAGACCGGCCTTAAACCGGCCTTGATTTAAAATTCCCCTTTATCTACCTTGATAAGGGGGAATATACGGTTACAGCCTACTTCTTACCCGGGTCCTTTTTAAGGCACATGAACCAATCCAGGCAGTAGTAGTCGTCGCCGGCTTTGCCTACCCGTTCCTCGGCTACCCCGCACGAGCCGGGCGGAGGTACTATTACGTCGTCGCCGGGCTGCCAGTTTGCAGGGGTTGCTATGCCGTTCTTGTCCGAGTTCTGCATTGCAACGAGGATGCGCTTGACCTCGTCCATGTTGCGTCCGTTGGACAGGGGGTAGTAGAGGATGCAGCGAACCTTTGTCTCGGGGTCCATTATGAACACCGCGCGCACGGCCTGGGTGTCTGACGCGCCGGGCTGAACCATGCCGAACGCCTTTGCCACCTCCATCTTAAGATCGGCTATGACCGGGAACTTGATCTCGAGATTCTTCATTCCCTTGTATTCAATCTTCTCCTTGATGGTTCGCAGCCATGCGATGTGTGAGTAGTGGCTGTCGATAGAAAGCCCGATGAGTTCGGTGTTCAGCTTGCGGAACTCTTCCTGCATCGAGCCGAAGGTCATGAACTCGGTGGTGCAGACCGGGGTAAAGTCCGCCGGATGGGAAAAAAGGATCACCCACTTGCCCTCGTAGTCATCAGGAAACTTAATCTCGCCCTGGGTGGTTAGTGCGGTGAATGCGGGCGCCTTTTCGCCGATTAATGGCTTGGTCGGTTTGTCTTTATCCTCGCACATTATTTCTCCTAACGTATCTTCTTTAAAGGGTTTCCAATTGTTTCGAATCGGCCCTGACAGATGAGCTCTTTACATTTATACAAATCATTTTAATGTGAAACCGGCTATTGTCAAGTAAGAACGATTCTAAATAACAGTAAACTTGCAAACGTTAATAAAACCCATAAACTTGAATGATAGAGTGTCAGTGCAGATAGGATTACTGATTAAACTATGGAGGACAGGTGCGTAAAATCATAGTTCTCGTGATTCTGGGACTTACGGCAATGACCGCGGCCCCGTTCAACACGCTTCCGGCATACACGATACCCCGGGGTTCAGGTTTCGTCGGGCTGACGACCCCGGTTCAGGTCCCTTTCCAGGGCAGTTTCTCGGCAATCCCGACCCTGTGGGCCGGGTACGGTGTAATACCGCACTTTGACGTTACGTTGATGCTCGGCGCCGACGTCACAGTCAATGGTTTCTCTCTTTCGGACGCAATGATTGAGTTCAGGTATGCAACCCTTGGCTACGAGGATGTGGTAGCCCGGGATCATTTCGTATTCGCACCGGTTCTCGACTTCTATATTCCGACCGGCACTGATGGTTCGTGGGCGGTGGGTCCCGGCGCCCTGGTTACCGGGAACTTCGGATTCTGGCAGCTGCACGGCAATCTTTTTACATACTTCCCGTTTGATAGTCCCGGGATGATAATAGGTTTCTTCTCGCCGGAACTCCCTCTGGGAGGCGATTTCTCAGTCTATGCAGAGCTTAACGCCTTCTTTGATCTGGGTGCGAGTGAACTTTTCTGCGAGTTCTGGCCAGGGGTATGCTGGGAACCTCGAGATTGGTTCTCAGCCAACCTTGCCTGCGGCATACCGGCTACGTTCGACTACGTATCGCCCGGTATTGCGGCGTACGTGATGTTCTGATTCTAGTTTTTAAGGCTCAACTCGAGTTAATCACTTACGATTAAAAAATGGCGGATCATTAAGATCCGCACTATAAAATCTTCTTTCGGGGTCCCCGCAAAGGTGCGAATGCAGCTTTGTGGGGGTAAATAATTACCAGTTCTCGGCCAGAAGCTCGAAGTGCGCCTGGGGATGTGCGCAGGCAGGGCAGGTCTCCGGGGCCTCGGCGCCCTCGTGCAGGTATCCGCAGTTGCGGCAGCGCCAGACTACCTTCTTATCTCTCTTGAATACACGGCAGGCTTCAATGTTGGCCGCCAGGTCGTTATATCTCTTCTCGTGCTGCTTTTCGGCAACCATCACCGCCTCGAACACCTTTGCTATGTTCTCGAATCCTTCCTCCCGTGCTGTCTTGGCGTATCCCGGGTACATCTCGGTCCACTCCTCGTTCTCACCTGCGGCCGCGGCCTTCAGGTTCTCGAGAGTGGTGCCTATTACCCCTGCCGGGAACTCCCACGAGACCTCGGCTGTTCCGCCCTCGAGGAACTTGAAGAAGCGCTTTGCGTGCTCGCGTTCCTGATTGGCGGTTTCGGTAAATATCTCAGAAATCTGGACGTAGCCGTCCTTGCGTGCCTTGGAAGCGAAGTAGGTATACCGGTTGCGGGCCTGAGATTCTCCGGCAAACGCGTTGAGGAGATTTTTCTCCGTCTGGGTTCCTTTTAGGCTTGCCATCTCTTTCTCCTTTGTTGTTTTGAATATTTCTCAATAACTTTACTCAAATCTCTATGATTTGCAAGCAATTTACAACCCAAAATTTTACTTCGAAAAAATGCGGGGACACCTAATAAATACCCCACGGTCTCGCTACGCGTTATCGCGGGGACCCAGAGCGATGCTTCGTTTTACCCGCGGTGAGTACTTCTAAACCGCAGGTTAAGATAATACTGGAGTTAATAGGTGTTTAACCCTCAGAGGTTTAGCGCTCTTCTGAATGTCTCCTGGAGTACCTTTGAATCTTCCTTTTATTTTGCTTATGCCACTTTTCAACGAGTTTCATATAGGATTCGAGTTCAGGGTTATCTTTAGAAGTCTCTCCGATTATCGAGGCTGCCCATAACTGAACCTCAAAATCCCTTTTTTTGTCCTTTAGTGCTGTACTCAAGGGTTCCAGTGCCGGTTCTCCCATATCGATAAGAGCGAATACTGCTTCGTTTCCAAGGCCCTCTACCTCGCTTACGGAGGCATCCAGCAGGGCCAGGGCCGCCCTTGCATCATCAAACATTCCAAGGGATTCGGCTGCCTTCCACCTTATTACCACGTCTTCGTGGTTGTTCATTACGTGTATTAAAGGTTCAATAGCCCTCGGGTCACCCAGTTCGCCTAGTGCGCCTGCCGTGAACCATTTTTCATCCCTTTCGTCGGAGATATATTCGGTAACTTCATAATCCTCGTTCAGAACATCTATTAAAGGCCCCGTAGCCCTGAAGTCATCCATCTTTCCTAAAGAGAATGCAGCCCAGGTCGTAACGAAAGGGATATCGGTTTTGAGTGTTCGAATCAGGGGTTCAACGGCCCTTGGTTCTTTTATGCGCCTTCTACCGAACGCCTCTGCTGCGTTCTTGCGTACGTTTATATCTTCGTCGTTCAAAGCCAGAATCAAGGGTTCGACCACTCTAGGGTCGCTTATATCGTGCATTGCCCAGGCAACGGCATGTCGTGTTGACGGTTCATCGTTTACGAGTAACGCGCTGCATAATGCGCTCAGGATTTTTTCATTGACCGTATGCCGTGAGTATCTAACGTGGCTGGCCAGAGAATTAACTGCTCTTCCTCTAACCATAAACGATTCATCGGAGTTCATCGCATTGATAAGGGCATCTATTGCCCGGTCGTCTTCTATTCCTGCAAGCGCCTCTGCGGCTTGACTGCGAACCAAGCAGTCCCCGTCGTTATTTTGTACATCTACGATTGCCGGTATAGCCCGCGGGTCGGACGTTTTCGGGAATTTCGTAAGCGCATACAATCGCACCTCGGAATTATCGTCTGCTAGGGCTTTTATAAACACCTCCACTGCACGAGGGTCTTCCTCGTAGTTGGATAGACTGAATAGTGCCGATTTTCTGTCTTCCGGGTTATCGCTTTCGAACTCATCCAGCAGTTCTGTAACCCTGTCGTTCTGCCCGTGGATTTGAAAGGGTGTCAGTGCCGTCAAAAGTACGGTCAGGAACAGGATTGAGCGGCTTACCATTCGTCCTCCTCCATCGGGAGCGAATCCCTGTTTTCGTTCCACCACTTTTGCCATTCCTTGTAACTGTCTCCCGGGTATTTACGGGTGATATATACCAGGGCATCCAGGGCCTCTTTCTTGAGTTTATTATCTTCCTTCATTACCTGCAGCAGAGGGTCCACGGCCCGCCTATCCCTTATCCTGCCGAGTGCGGTTATAACCTGGCTCCTTTTTGATGGGTTTGTATCTTCAAGTAGCTTGAATAAAGGTTGAGTCGCTCTCGGGTCACCTGTGAACCCCAGGGATTGCACCGCTTTTTCCCTAACCAGGGGACTTTCGTCTGCCAGCGCTTCGATGAGCGCCTGGACCGTCGCCGTGTCGCGGAAATTGCCCAGTGCTTCGGCCGCCCTTGCCCTTACAACGGATTCAGGGTCCTTAAGCGCATTAAGTAGATGCGGTATTGCCCTTTTATCGGTGATGCGTCCGAGTGTCCATGCCGCACCCGACCTGACTCCTGACTTCTCGTTATCCAGGGCTTCGATCAGGTAAGGCACCGATTCCAGACCCATTATAATCAAGATGTTGGATATAAAACCGGCCGTAATCTCATCCGTGGTATCGCTGAATAAAGAGATTAAAGGGCCTGCCGCAGGAGCGCCGATGCGAATCAGGGCTGTTACAGAGTTGCTTTGGTCAGGAAAATCCTCATTTTTAAACACCTCCATCAATAACTTCACCGCCCTTGGATCGCCTATCCTGCCCAGGGCCTGCATGGTGTATTGAGCCAGAAATAAATCATTACATCCTGGATCGAAGTACGCTTTATCCAGCGTATTAAGAAGAAAAGGAACCGCGATGGTGTCGCCGATTTTCCCCAGGGCTTTAACCACCTCGTACCTTGCGAAAGAGGTATCTTGTTCGATGGCGTTTGTCAACGGTCCAACCGCCCTTTTGTCACGAATCATCCCCAGGGCTAACGCCGCACCGCATCTTGTATTCACCTCACCCGCATCGAGGCGTTCGATAAGGGGTCTGACCGCAGGTTTTCCTATCTTCTGCAGCCCTTCTGCGAGGGTGTACCGGACGTAAGTGTCTTCATCGTTCAGCGCATCGAGTAAAGGCTCTAACGGGGGATGATCGTACTCACCTATTGCCGAGGCCGCCTTTGCCTTAACCCTTGGATTATCATCCTTCAGATTGGCAATTAGATGGGGCAAGGCTCTGTGGTCTTTTATATCACCCAGTGCTTCAGCTGCGTGGATCTTTTGATAATCCGTTCCATTGCTGAGGACCGTGATTAAGGACTCAAAGGCCTCCTCACC
>WJJO01000257.1 GCA_014729665.1 Caldifarciminota bacterium | reverse complement strand
CCCCATAGCCAAGATGGGGCCCGATTCAAACCTTCTTAAAGGTAAGGGATATCCTCCACTCTCGGAAAAAAACTCCTGACTTACCGAACCTGCGGATGCACCGATTGAAAAAACCCGTCCGATCGGCACGGCCAGGAAAAATCTTCCGTCTGCCTCACGCAAGTCATCACCTGCGGTTATCCCCAACATCTGTCTGAAAAAAAGATTCCCCCCTACAACTCCTACATCTTTGACAGGCTGTACATAGGTGAATGATGTAGTGAATACCCCTGTGAGGGAACTATTAAGCGCCGTCGCCGGTCTTTTCCACCGGGCAGACAACGCCGGATTAGCGATGTGGGAGAACGGATCGTCTAAGATAGCCGCCTGATCACCGCCCATACCCAGCGTTCGTGCCGAAAATGATACATCTTCGTAGCCTAATATACCCAGGGTAATAATAAAAAGGGTACTCAGCGCTCTCAACATCAAATGCCTCCAATCATATGTCAGAAGAATATTCACCAGAAACGAAATGTCAAATACGGTTGTTTTTCAACAGGCACCCCAACCGTATAGGATGATATGACCTTGACAAAGGCTCTTTTTCCCTTACAATCAATCTAAAGAAAACTTTTTGGAGGAGAACCCGTGGGCCTGAATATTCTTACCTTTATTAAACAGAGGGGTAAGGAGAAATGTTATTGTGGAGGTAGTGTAGTATTATGGGGATTACTTATTTTGATGAACGTCCCTGCAAAGGCTGTTACGATATACCCTGCAGGACATCTTTCCAGCGTAGTCAAGATAAGGGAATCCTATTTCGATTTTAGCCAGTATAATCTTCATGCTACTGCGCTTATTGAAATCGCCCCTGAAACCAACGTGGAACTCGGTGTCGATTATCAACAGGGGGAATCGCTTTCGCCGATAGCCTGGGTCGATTATACCTTCCTTAATTCCCTGCGCATACAGGCGGGAAGATTCCCGATGCCTTTCGGTGTCTTCAATGAACTGGATAACCCTAAATACAATCTCCTCGTAACCACTCCTGAGATATGTGTCGACGCGATACCCGCACCCTGGATAGACTGGGGAGCACGCATACAGTGGATGCAAGCAATCACCCCCACCGAGACCTTCAGCCTATCTGCGTATATATGTAACGGCTTGGGTTATGGCCAGGACCTGCGAGATAGCCGCCAAATGAGCGATAATAATATGTCAAATTCTTACGGATCACGTATAGCTTTGATATCGAACCGTTTTGGGGAATTCGGAGCCTCAGGCTACTTCGGTGCCCGTGATGACGCAAGCACCAAAAACCTCGGACTGGTTGGTCTGGACCTGCACACCGACTTATCGATACTGGATCTTCGAGGCGAGTATGTAGCGGGAGTTCTGGAATTTGATGAAGGAGCAGTCCAGGCGATACGCATCGGGTTGGATGAACTATTGAATTCACCACCGGGGGCTTTGAGTTGGACGAACGGTTTTTATTTCCAACTGGCATTGAAGATATCGAAGTACGCCGTACCTACGGTACGATTCGATTATCTGGGTTATGAGGATCTTAATCTGGGGAAGAGGATATATCAAAACAGATTCGCAATCGGTGTGTCTTGTTATCCGATCGAACCGCTGGTTGTAAAACTCGAAACAGGTTTAATCAATGATCGATATGGCAAAGAGCTTCAGCTTGCCCCGCTCCATCTGCAAGTCGGGGTGGGGATTTAAACGAATCTCGGGACTTATCTTTCTACTTCTATCTGCAACAGGGTATAGTGGTATGAATGTAGTGATAAACGAATTCGTTCTTGAAGGATCGGGTGATATTATCATATCACCTTCGGAGATAACCTCCTTGCTTTGGCGTGGTCTGGAAGAAGATACACGGTTTGATGTAGGTTTTAACCGGGACAGTACCGACTCAGCGGATTTTATAATTGACGGGCGTTGTAACATTACCGGAAGCAACTACTTCGAGATCGACTGGACAATTACTAATCCGGCAGGCTCGGTTACCGAAGAATTCTCACATGAGGGAAACGGTCTTAAACAGGCACGGGAAGAACTCGTCGCTTCCCTTGATGAGATGCTGGCTCCACTCGTTATCACTACCTATCCCGATTCGGCATCTGTAACAATCGACGGTTTGTTCATGGGCAAGAGTCCGATAACCTTAACCGATGATATACCCATAGGCAGGCATCATTTCGAGGCCATCACACCTGAAGGCTTGGTCTACAAGGACTCCTTTTACCTGACAAATGATTCAACAACGTTTCATTTCACGTTACCCCAAGAACCAAAATCCGAAATAGCCTATCTTAAAATCCTGTCTCCTCCGAAATGCAGGCTCTACGTCAATGGTTCTCATATCCCTGCAACACATAACCTCATGTATGAACTTCAGCCCGGCGAAAATGAAATCCGGCTCATAAGCCCCCAGTACGGCACACGCAACCTTAAGCTTTCAATGGAACCGGGGGATACAGTTTCATTAGGATTCTTTACCCCCCTGCCTTGACAATGAAACGTAATAAATTAATTATAATAATTGCTGCCGTACTCGCCATTGCCGTAGTATCCTTTGCCGATGATATAGAAGAAGCCTACGAATATCTGATGACCGGCCAATACGGCAAGGCTATAGCCCCTTTTGAAAGGGCGTTGTCTTCTGCTCCGAATAAGACCGAGATCTATTACAATCTAGGTGTATGTTACGAGAAAACCGGGAATTACGAAAAGGCCCTGCAGAACTACAGGAATGCAGGCTCCACCAGGGACGCTATATCCAAGGTGGGGCAGATGGAAAGAAAAATAGAGGATAGGAAGATTTCACGTCTTCGCAGGGAGGCTCAATCGGCTTACGATGCAATGAATTACGGCGCGGCTCAAGCCAAGGCCGAGGAGATCCTCGATATTGAACCCTCCAACTCATGGGCTCGAAGCTTTATATCCAAGATATCCGATCGACTCGACCTGCCCGCAGATACCGTTTCGACTGCAGATACGGCAGATACCGCCTTACAAACCGATACCCTTCTAGCCGAAACGACTGCGGCTGGACTTGCAGATACAATAACAGAAGATACACTCGCTTCAGATAGGTTGAGAGAACCACGCGCACTTCCCTTATGGCTTGCAATCACCCTAATTGGGGCTGTATTGATGATCTCCCTTATTGCGGGATTCATAATTGGCAGAACAGGCAAAAAGGAGACGGTTGAGAGGGCTATGAAGACGCTACTAAAGCTTCTGCCTGCCGGGATGATCTCTGTTCGAAAAGATGAAAAACTCTCCCTGGTGTTCTTCGAAAAGGGCAAGGTAATCAAGGCTATAGTTGAAGAAACCGACGGTGTAAAGATTGGCGGACGAAGTGTAGCTGAGGATTTCCTCGGAACGTCGTTTGAATATGAAGATAAACCCGAAGGACCATGGAGTGAGTTTGCAGATTTGATGATAGACGTATATCGCCACGCCCAGGTTGAGGCCGGCAAATCCAAGTTCTCCTCCTCAGGCAAGAAAAAACCCGGAAAGACATCAAGGCGCAGAAAAAAGAAATGATTTATCACAATATACTGCTGGTGCATAAGGCTTCGGAGCAAATGGACAAACTCTCACGTACATTGAGTAATGTAGGTCATAATATCGAGGTAACTCACTCGGCCAGGGACGCGCTCCAAAAGGCAAAAAAAGAAAAACCTACGGTAATTATCGCAAGTGATGATCTTTCCGGACCGGACGTATTCGAGTTCTGTACCGAGATTAAGAATAAGAATGGTTCCAGTCCCTATAATTCGCGATTCTTGATTCTGGTAAAAAGGGAAAGCGCAAAAACAAGGGATCAGGCCATCAAGTGCGGTGCAGACGAATACCTGACCGCCACCGCAACCCTTCCTGTCCTTGTGGAACGCATAAACGCCTTCTTGAAAGACGATACAGACACGGCAGCCAGCGATCTATCAGGTTCTATTGCACACTCCGGACTCATAGATATCCTCCAGTTGATTGAATTCAGCGCCAAGAACGGGGTACTGAACGTATCCAGCGGTATGAGGCAGGGGAACATGACCTTTTGTGAGGGGCAGTTGATTTCTGCCAACACCAACGATAAACATAAGGAAGCCGCAGTTTACGAGATGCTTTCCTGGGAAGAAGGGGAGTTTATATTCAAGACTCAACCCGTCGATAATACAAAATCAAGACTCGCGCCAATATCCTCACTAGTACTTGAATGGGCAAGGGTAAAGGATGAATCATCGAAATCGGCGCAGCCCCCTGCCTCCGAGCCCCGGATAGAAACACCTCCCGAAGTCACGAAAAATGAACCTGTGCCGGAAACGGCCGACGAATCTGATACAGAGACGGAGAGCGAAGAACCCGGCCCTCATAACTGGGCATCACGTCTAAACTCATGGCTGGGCTACCTGAGGGAAGATAAATAAGCACCCACTAAATCCTGCTTTATAAGGGACAAGACTCATAACAAATAAAACCGTATTCGGCAATGAACCCGGGGGACCTTCCTGTCGGTTAGATGATTACAATTGTATAGATTTGGAGTACGGAAATTCCCCGATCGTTTCTTTAAGGGAGAAAAGGAAGGTTACCTGCAGGAACCGAATGTAAAGGCATAGATACCGAAACCTTCTGAAGTAGAGTAAAGTTTGAGTTCGTAGTTCCCGTATTCGGAGTTGTTAATAATTCGGTACATCCGGGGTTCGGTGATTTCCAGATAGGTACGACCGTCGGAGGCGAAGTAAATATCGGCCCCTGCGTCTTCTTCCCTGACCCAGTCGTCGTTATGCTTAACCCAAACCTTGTAAGGTTTATCCGTCTCCGGCTTGATGACCGCATTCACCTCAAGGGCGTGGTAGTGAATACCGATGTAGTCTTCCGGTTCTGAGGTCTCCCTTGCGTGAACCATCGCCTCATCACGGTTATACCAGGCTCCTCGCGCGTAAACGAAACCGTCTTTGAGTGTATCCGGTTCGGAATAGTCGACTATCTTTTCCGGTTTGTAGCCTTCTTTGTTTCCAATCCGTCCCCTCTGATATCCCATGTATAACTCAGGTGTCATTGGATAGCACGCCTTTCCTTTAGCTGCACGGGAGGAGGTATCGGGCAAGGGTTCTGGAAAATCAACTTCCGGATTGATCCCTGCAAGGAGCTTCTGGATTTCCCGCTCGGTCTCCGTATACCCCCCCTCACCTACATGATCGTACCGGATGTATCCCTTCTCATCGATAAGGTATTTCCTGGGCCAGTACATGTTTGCATACGACTGCCATATCTTGAACTCGTTATCCATTACCACGGGGTATTTAATATCAAAGCGATCTACCGCATCTTGCACGTTCTCTTTTGTTTTCGCGAACTCGAACTCCGGAGCGTGTACGCCAATTATCACCAGTCCGGCATCAGCGTACCGCTCGTGCCAGGACTTTATGTAGGGAAGCGTCCGGATGCAGTTCACACAGGTATAGTCCCATATATCAATCATCACCACCTTACCCTCGAGTTCCTTCATCGAAAGCGGTTTCGAGTTGATCCATTGCCCTTCGGATTGTACGACTATCTCAGGTGCCCTTACTCCATCCATTTCACCGCCTTTCGAGCATCCGGGTAATACGGCTAGTGTAGTCGCCGCTGCCAGAGACGCTACGGTTATTTTTTCATTTATCTTCACTCTGCTTGAACTTCTCGGCATCAAACCGGTTGTGGTAGATGATTTGATCTAAGGGAAGCCTTTCCGGTCTGTTTTTTTCAGATTCCGTCTGTTTTTCTGAAAGCATTTCGTTGATCTGGGGATCTTTCTTACCTACTATTACGAGTGTCAGAACCTCCATATCGTCGGGTATCCCCAGTATGGACCGCGTCTTCTTAGGGCTGTAACCGGCTATGGGGTGTGCAATCAGTCCCAACTCTGTGGCTCGAAGAATAAGGAAAGCTGTTGCCATCCCGGTATCGAAGGCGTAGTACTCGCGGGCTGCAGGTGTACAGTCCAGATCCTTCCTGGAGGTGACAGCTATTATCATCGACGCTCGATGCGCCCATTGGTTTCCTTTTGAGAGTGCCTGGTGCATCTCGGTGAGTTTATCTTCATCGTAGACGAAAACATAGCGCCACGGCTGGTTATTGAAACAGGACATGGTTAATTGAGCCGCCCCGCTCAGTTCTGTAATCATCTTTTCCGTTATTTCGACCTTCTCCAATGAGCGGTAAGCCCTTCTAGTTTCGATGGAGTCTTTAACATTCATTCATACCTCCTCGGTATTTGCTAATTCTATACAAGTATTATAGGATTTTCCGACGGGTTGTCAAGCGTCATCTTGACATCGGGTAAAAATACGTGTATTCTGAACCTGAGAAAAAACCTAAATCCTTACAGGAGGTGTAGGTTGCAATGAATTGCGTCTCAGGTAGAGTTAGAGACAAGGAGGATATGAATATGACTTTACCTGAGAAGGAAGCAATAATCAGGCATCGAGAGCGGCTAATGGTTGAGAT
>WJJO01000256.1 GCA_014729665.1 Caldifarciminota bacterium | reverse complement strand
TCTCCCCCTTGACGGGGGAGAATGCCGCTTTGAAAAAGCGGTAAGAGGGGGTGAGAGACGCACCCTTTTTTCACCCTTCCCCGGCGCAATGTAATGATTCCTTTCAATTCTTGACACCACCCTATAAATTCCTAGAATTTTTAATAAGGAAAATGAATGCATGATAAGATAGATATCAAGGATGGTGAAATAGGAAACTTCAAGGGAAAACCGGCAAGAATCGCAGATAAGGGGCTGAAACAAAGTAACGAGGTAGTAAACAAGCAAGTAATGCTCGGTGAAACCCGTCTTATGGATGTCACCGTTGAATCGGGCAGGCCAAATGCCTTTAACTATATAGAACTACATAACATAAAACCGGTATTCACAATCGATGGGGAGAAGGTGGAGTATTTCGATTCTGACCTGGAGGATACCGTCCTCGCTTTCTTTTCAGGTCTGCTGGGCCGCGCTGATATCATCCACGTATCATACGATAAAGATAAGGAGACCTGGAACCAGCTTCAGTCAAGCGTGCCTGCGGTACTTTCTCGATTGGGATTCAAGCTCTTCGGGCTGGGATTCACCTGGTTCAAGGACTGGTATATTGCCGAGGGCTGGAGGGAAGGTCCTGTAAAACTCACGGCGGAAAAACCCATAGACGCCCGGATGGTTTTAAGAAACGTTGAGGGACTGCGAGAGGAGGTCGAGTCGTATCTGGAGAAGGATGATATCGAGGATAAACATAATAGAGCGGAATCAATTTTGGGCAGACTGAAACGGCTTCAAGCTGATCCAACTCTCGCACTGGTTTGACATCGGTGGCAGCCTAGATTATCATTAATACATGAAGGTTAGATTCGCCAAGGTGCACGGGGCAGGCAACGACTTCGTTGTTTTTGCCCATCCCGAACAGCCCGATGAGTACTTTTCCCGGATAGCTCCCCGAGTGTGTAACCGCCGCAAGGGGATTGGAGCGGACGGTGTCCTCCTTGTTAAAAAGGATGAAATTAGCGACTTCAGGATGGTGTATTTTAACGCAGACGGCTCCAGGGCCTCCTTCTGCGGAAACGGAGCACGCGCACTCGTACTCTACACGTACGTCGAAGGCATCTCACCAAGCCCGATGACATTCGTCTCGGACGTAGGCGAACATAAGGGCATTGTAGCAGACGGCAAGCCCTCGGTATCCCTGCCCGACCCGTCAGATATTGAACTGAACCTCGATATCAAGGGCCTGCCCTCTCCCCTTCACTTCGTCAACTCCGGGGTGCCCCATACGGTCAGATTCGTGGAAGACATAAAGGCCGTGGACGTTGACAACCTGGGCAGAAAAATCCGCAGCCATACCCGGTTCTCCCCGGCGGGGACTAATGCAAACTTCGTTCAGGTCCATCACGATGATTGTGTCTATGTCCGCACCTACGAGCGCGGCGTCGAGGCTGAAACCCTTGCCTGCGGCACGGGTGCCGTGGCTGTGGCGGCAGTACTCAACAGACTAAAGGGATTTCCATCCCCTGTCAATCTCTCTTTCCCCGGCGGGGGGCTCGTGGTCTCCTTCGACGAATCAGGTTCGGGGATAACGAACGTAATGCTCGGCGGTGAAACCGGGATAGTCTTTCGCGGAGAGATAGACGTCTCCTGAGGATAAGATGCCGCGCAAGAAGAAACCGGTTGAGAAGAAGGTAATCAAACAGAAGCCCAAGCACCCCAGGCCGTTAAAAGGGGTCAAATGGTCTGAGCGAAGGGAAGAGAAGCCGTCCTATAAACGCAAGCGTAAGAAGGAAAAGGAGATAGAAAAAGAACTGCTCGAAGAGTAGGCTATCGCTTAACTTCCAATATAACCTTAGATCAACGGGAAAGTAAACCTGATTTCACTTGACTGAGCCTTTTTTCATCCTACAATAATATACCGTTTGATGTGGGTGGGTTTTGCATGAAGCAAAGTGATACCTACCTTATAGCCCGACGATGCGTCGGGCTATTAATTTACCCCGCAAAAACGCGAAGCGTTTTTGCGGGGACTATTGAATAACTGTAATCTAATTAGTCACGCAGAGGTGATTAAATAATCTTCCCGGGATTTAAGATACCGGCAGGATCAAAGGCCTGCTTCAGGCGTTTGTAAAGTTCCATCTCCGCCTGAGACGCCACCAAAGTCATGAACTCCTTCTTGACCAGACCTATACCGTGTTCTCCAGAGAGCGTTCCTCCAAGAGATATCACCAGTTTGAAAAGCTCGTCCAGAATCCTTTTACGTTCAGCCTTCCATGTTTTATCATCGAGATCCATCCGCAGGATGTTGACGTGCACGTTTCCGTCCCCTGCATGTCCGAAGGCGACCACCTCGACTCTTGCATTGTCACGGATCTTCTCCACCCCGCGAAGAAGATCTTCTATCCGGGCTACAGGGACTACAACGTCCTCCCGTTCCATCTCGGGCGACAGGTGATGGAGTGCATCGTGCTGTGACCTGCGAGTTTTCCACAACCTTTCCTTCATATCCGATGTTTCGGCCACGAATACATCCACTGCACCGTTCTCCAGGCAGACCTCGCCTACCCTCTCGTAGTCCGCCTCTACGGTTTCGGCATCGGGACCGTCCAGTCCGAGCATGAGATACGCACCTGCCCCGGGCACTGGAAGCCTTGAATCCAGATACTGCTCTACGATCTGGAGGGCGCGGCGCTCCATGAACTCGATGACTACCGGTGTAATACCGGTTTTCAGCACTTCGTTGATGGTATGAGCGGCCTGACCGAAATCCTCGAAGGGAACCAGAAGGTCTGTCCTTACTGCGGGCAGGGGCAGGAGTTTGAGGGTGATCTCGGTTATCACACCCAGGGTTCCTTCAGATGCAATCATAATACCTATGAGATTGTACCCGGTTACGTTTTTGCGGAGTTTCCCGCCGGTACGAATCACCTCACCTGAAGGAAGAACGAACTCGAGACCCGTAACGTAATCCTTTGTAGTGCCGTACTT
>WJJO01000255.1 GCA_014729665.1 Caldifarciminota bacterium | reverse complement strand
TGAATGTTGACAAACGTAAAAGAATTGTTATCCTATTACATAATGAAGAAGGATATATGGGCAGATTAGCTACTCTAGGTTCGCTTTTTCTTTTACTGGTTCAGGTTGGTCAAGCAGGCTACCGGGACAGGATGAATCTTGGGATTGGTATTCAGGCCGGAGAACCTACGGGGGTAACGGTAAATTATAGAGCAACAACCAATACATCACTAGACTTTGCCGCAGGATGGAACGTTTTTTCAAAAAGGCCCTCCGTTCATTTCGGCTATCTAATCCACTTTCCCTTTAATACATTGATAGTGGATCTTAGCGCATACTCGGGGATGGGTTTGACCTTCGGCACGAACCGATTCAATACCGAGTCGGCTGATTCCACCCTTTATCTGGCGGGAAGGGTGCCCCTGGGGATTGAGTTGATTTCGAATCACCTTGGAGTATACGGGGAGGTTGACGGATTTATTAACTTCCTTCCCGATAACAAACTCGGTCTGGGTGGGGGAGTGGGGCTGCGTTTCTACTTCTGAGGATAGGTTAATTTTCCCAAACGAGGAACCAGAAACCGCCTAAAGATATCATCTTAGTAGTAGGTGAAATCTATCCTTTTTTTCCGGATTACAGTATGTATTGACTCAGGTCCTCATCGGCGACTATTGAGTCGAGTTTTTCGCGAACCTCCTTACCTGTTATGCGTATGTTATGCGTGCCGGATTCGGGCAGATCGAAGAGGTAATCCTCAAGTAAGGTTGTCATTACCGTATGCAGTCTTCTAGCACCTATGTTTTCGCTACGGTCGTTGACCATCACGGCCACCTCGGCAACCGCCGTCACCGCATCCTTGGTAAATGTTAACTTCGCGTTTTCGGTTTGAACCAGGGCCTGATATTGCTTCAGGAGTGCCGTCTCCGGCTCCGTGAGTATGCGTTCGAAATCCTGTTTTGTGAGGGTGGAAAGCTCAACCCTCAGAGGCATTCGTCCTTGAAGCTCGGGCAGGAGATCTGAAGGTTTTGTTTTATGAAAGGCACCCGCTGCAATAAAGAGGATATGGTCGGTTCTTATCAGACCGTATTTAGTCGAAACGTTGGAACCTTCTATTATGGGAAGAAGATCGCGCTGCACGCCCTCTCGCGAAACGTCGGGACCGTGACCGCCAGCCGTCCCTTCACCCGTAGCGATCTTATCAATTTCGTCAACGAAGACTATGCCTGAGTTTTCCGCCCGTTCCCTGGCCTGAGAAATCACCTCGTCCATGTTGATGAGTTTGGCGGCTTCTTCTTGAGTAAGGATTCTCAAGGCATCCTTAACAGTTACCTTGCGGGTCTTGCTTTTACGGGGAAGGGCATTCTTGAGCATTTCCTGCAGTTCTATGTTAATGTCGTCCATTCCACTCATTCGAAAAAGATCAAAGAAACCTGAGGGTTCCTTAGAGGTGTGAATCTCAACTGTCCTTTCATCCAGTCTTCCCGCGTCTAACATCTTTCGCAGTTTAGCCTTTGTTTCGGCACGAGTGTCGGTTGGAGGTTGAGAGGTAGGCGAGGTGTAAGGGGAGGTTTCAGGGGATGCGGATGGAGCTTGGTGAGGTGGCGGCGGCGGCAAGAGAAGGTCTATTATACGTTCCCGGGCGTGCTCATCCGCTTTTGTCTGAACCTGGAGTGTCTTTTCTTCCCTTACCATCTTAACCGATATTTCGACGAGATCGCGAATCATCGATTCGACGTCCCGACCCACATAGCCTACTTCTGTAAACTTGGATGCTTCGATTTTAACAAACGGGGCTTCGGCAAGCTGTGCAAGTCTTCGGGCAATCTCTGTTTTTCCGACACCTGTTGGACCGATCATGAGGATATTGTTGGGATATATTTCGTCCTTAAGCATCCCTTTTACCCTTTGGCGTCTCCAGCGGTTTCTGAGAGCAATAGCTACAGCACGCTTTGCAGCATCCTGACCGATTATGTAACGATTCAGTTCCCTAACGATCTGGGAGGGGGTAAAGGTTCCCTTCTGAATCAGAACTCCCAGGTTGGCAGGGGATTTCTCTTGATTTATCATGGTTCAATCTTAGGAATTATGCCATATATGTCAAGCTCGCAGGTAAATATGCTAACCTCTCTGGTTATGAGACATCTGAACTTATTCATAGAAATATTTAATTCCTTTAGGCTTTTCTGAATGGTGATGTTATTTTCATCCCATACTTATCAATGAATATTCGTACATCGTCAATCCAAGCCAGCAAAATTAAAGTCTTGCCGCAGTAAAGATATAAAAGGTTGTAGTGGTTGGACTAATACTCTCGTATTACCCCGACAACCTTGCCGACTACCTCAAAGGGGTCGGTTATCACATTATAAGCCTTGTTTTCAGGCTTAAGGGCGTGTTTATCCTGATGCATAATCAGACGTTTTACTGTGGCTTCATCGTGCAGTCGGGCAACCACGATATCTCCGGCACGACTCTTCTGTTTTGGATCAACCACGACCATATCACCTTCGATGATTCCTGCATCTACCATGGAATCGCCTTTTACTCGAAGCATGAAGGATCGACGCCAGCGTCCTGCGGTGAATATTTCTTCAACGTCTTCTACAGCAAGGTTAGGTGTTCCGGCAGGTACCCTGCCGACTACCGGTAAACCCCAGGGTTCTATCTGTATGGCTCGGGCATGCCCCTTCTTACGTTTAATCAAACCCTGTTCTGCAAGATCATCGAGA
>WJJO01000254.1 GCA_014729665.1 Caldifarciminota bacterium | reverse complement strand
GTGTTATAGCTTGCGAAAGACATCCGGGATCGGTCATAACCTCGTAGGTGGATAGTTCGACTCCTCGTGGGTCTATACCGATACCCGAGGTTGCATTGGCCTGCGCGTCGGCGTCCACCAGCAGGACGTGTTTTTCGGCTACCGCGAGGGCGGCTGAAAGATTAATTGCGGTCGTAGTCTTGCCTACCCCGCCCTTCTGATTAACAATGGCTATCCGGCGCATCCTGTATGTTACCTAGCAACTTTAGGTTGTCAACTATTGAGGGCGTATACGAAGGTTAGAACACAGGATATTCGGATAGAAGCACCCAAAGTGAAAGAATCAGGTATTTACCAGCCCTGAGATAAGTTCATCAAACGTCAACTCTTCCTGCTCCCCTGTACCCATATCCCTGACGATGAAACTCCCCGATTCGATCTCCTTGTCCCCGACAATCAACACCTTTTCTGCATTACGGGAATCGGCACGCTTGAGCTGCCTTGAAAGGCCGCCCGAACGGAACTCGGCCTGAACTCCAATACCTTTCTCTCGAAGCTTGAACAGGAGATCAAGGCAGTAGGGTTTTGCCTTATCACCCAGAGGCAGAAGCAGAAGCGGTATCCCGGGTTGGACAGAGGAAAAGACATCTTCCCCCCTGCTTGCGAGAAGTGCGCGTTCCACCCCGAACGCGAACCCGATAGCAGGGGTCGCTGGACCGCCCATCTCCTGCATCAGGTAGTCGTACCTGCCGCCTCCGCACACCGTATCCTGCGCCCCGAGTTCCCTGGATTTGAACTCGACGACCGTTCTTGAGTAGTAGTCAAGTCCGCGTACGAGCCGGGGATTTTCCTCGTAGGGAATCTGAAAAATGTCCAGGCCAGCCTTAACCTGCGAGAAGTGATCGGCGCACCCTGGGCATAGATAATCAGTCTGCAGAGGGGCGTCCGAGAGTATCCGCTGACACGATTTTTGCTTGCAGTCGAAGACCCTCAAAGGGTTCCTTTCGGCTCTGAGCCTGCAGTCGTCGCAGAGTTCATCTGCATGTTGCACGAGAAAATCCTTCAGTTTCTTGATGTATCCGGGGCGGCACTCGCGGCACCCGATGCTGTTGAGCTCGATAAACATCTCGTGAATACCGATCGAGGTAAACAGGTCGAAACCTATCTTTACGAGTTCGGCGTCGATTTGCGGGTCACCCTCACCGATTATCTCGGCGCCTATCTGGGTATGCTCCCTGTAGCGTCCCTTCTGGGGCTTATCCTGACGAAACATCGGCATAACGTACCACAGTCGGGCGGGAAGCTTGATAGAATTCTCCAAAACAGCCCTCATGACGGAAGGCGTTCCCTCGGGCCGAAGCGCAAGATCGCGCCCGCCCATATCCTGAAAACGGTACATCTCTTTTATTACTATGTCTGAAGATTCCCCGGTTGATCTTTTGTAAAGTTCGTAATGCTCGAAGGTCGGTGTAAGAACAGGATGGAATCCTGCCGGTGCCAATAATTCAAACACCTTCTCTTCGAGTTCCCTTCGGGCGGCTGCCTCCCGCGGAAGAACGTCCCTTGTACCCTTAACCCGTCTGAATTTCACGTCTCCTCCTTAGATAACCGATGAAGAAACCCAGCAACGCACCCGCCTCGTTTGCGGCCAAATCCAGCCAGGCAACCTGTCTGCCCGGAACGAGCAGCTGCTGCATCTCGTTTATAGCCCCGAATCCGACCGCGGCTACAAGTCCCCACCATCCGAGTGTTCTCGATGAAAGATACCCCAGATAAGCAAATGCCAGAAGATGAAGAATCTTATCGGGCTGGAAACGCTGGGCAGGCATCTCGCGTCCCGGTATGAACGAAAGTGCAAGCAGGAACACGCCCCAAAGGATGAGGTATACGTGCTGTCTGCGCACCTCAGCCCCGGATTATCTCTTTAATACGCATCAGCCTGGTTACCGATGCGCGCTCCATCTCCGAAAGCTTGAGATTAATGTAGGCTATCGTTTCTGCCGTATTGGGAATTACTACGTATTCGAGGGCGTTCACCCTTCGTCGTGTGCGCTCTATCTCCTCGGCGATCAGTTCGAGCGTCTTTTCCTTCTGGGCAAGAAGAACCATCTTCTCGAGGACCTGGTTGATTCTGGCAAGGGCAAAATCGAGTTCGGCTGAGGTTTCTGCAAAACCGTAGCATCGAATATCGCCCTCGAGCTTCGGCTTGAAGGTAGGGGCCTTTACGTTCAGTATCCTTCTCGTACCGGCCTCGACTGTCAGCTTCACCGAAGGAAGGGAAGTTGCGATTTCGGTCGAACCCGGATCACGCTGGGCTTTGGCCAGGGCAAAGCGCGCAAAGGCTTTTCTTAACGACTCCTCGACCTCCCTTCTAAGAACCTGTATCTCATCGACGAGAGCATAGACGTTGCGCATCAGCTCTTCGAGCTTGTCCTTCAGAAGCTTGTGCC
>WJJO01000253.1 GCA_014729665.1 Caldifarciminota bacterium | reverse complement strand
CCTGATTAATTGCGTTCATAATCTGCACGTTTTCTGCATACGCTTCCTGCGCTTTTCTGGATTCCGATTCCACGATAAAGGACATATAGCATATATCGGGTGCGACAGAAACCTCTGCAGTGCCGGTGACTGTTATCGAACGGGGTTCAGGTTCCTCGTCAGCGAAAAGAATACCAAATACACAAAAGGATGCAGTGAGTATCTTGGCTAAGGTTTTCACGTTCGTCCTCCTAGGTTTTTTAAAAGGTTATGGCTCAATTACACTAAGTCAAGTCAATAGATTATACCGGGGAGGATAAGATTTATTCCAATATGGTCAGTTTGAATCACAAAGAACACAAAGGCACAAAGGCTTATTTCGTATGATATTAGGCTTAGAATTCAGATTTTTCAAGATGCTTAATAAAGCCTCCAGGATTTGATCAGAGGTCTCAGCGCCTAACTATTTCCTTCTATCTCATAGGTTACATAGACCGTGTAGTTTCAGGCAGCCTCGTCCGGCTGAAGGTTTGCCTGTTTGCCCGATGCGTACGTATCTGCCTCGGCAAGCGATGCTTGCACAGGTGCTGCACGGTACAGCTGCTGGCCCGATTCTGAATCCGAGATAGACAAAGGCACTCCCAGCTTGAATCCGAGGGCAGCGGCGGTCTTCTCCGCCCTTGTTTTAGCGTCCAGGAGGGCTTTGAGCCGCGCATCTTCTGTATACTTGGCTGGATTCTTGAGAGTATAGTTGATTGAGTGAATCCCAGTAGCGCCTGCTGCAACCGCGGCATCCAGACAGACTGAAACCTTGTCGAGGTCTTCTACGGCTACGTAAAGGTAATGGAATATTCGATAGGCCTCGATCACCTGTCTCGTGGAGCTTCCTGCCGTTTTGTAGGACGGGAAGATGGAGAAGTTAGCCGTCTTTACGTCCTTATCCGGGATGCCTTGACCCGTGATCTTTTCGATAATCTCGTTCATCTTCCGGTTGTTCTCGTGATATGCGCGCGAGGCGTTTTTGTTCTCGGTTTCTACCGAGAAGCACATATAGCAGACGTCAGGTGTCGTGTTGATTGCAGCCCGGCCTACGACCTTTAAGGTTCGCGGCTGATGTTTTTCCTCAGCCATTGCCTCAGCCATTGCCTATTTGATCTCGTACGTTATATAGACCGTATGGGTAAGCTTTATCTCACCCTGCTCAAGTGGAGCGCCGCCGCCGTTGCGGTAGCCGCCGTAACCGGCAAGGGATGACTGTGCATAGTAGTTGGAGTAGTAGGAGTAACCTCCTGGTTCCGCTTCTGATATAGATATCGGTCTTCCTAGTGAAACCCCGTTCAGTCTTGCCAGGGTTTCGGCCTTCTTGCGTGCGGCCTTAACCGCTTCCTCTCTTGCTTCCTGGGTGTAATCCTTTGGATTTTCCACGGTAAAGGAAACGTTGTCGACCGATGTTGCGCCGCCCTTGACCGCGGCGTCAAGTATCTCGGGGACCTTGTCGAGATCGCGTATCTTTACGGTCAGGTAGTGGGATACGCTGTACTCTACTAACTCCTGTCTGTCGTAATCGTCGTAGTCGTATATAGGTGAGATGTAGAATCCGGTTGTCTGCATATCCTTTTTTTCGATGCCCTCTGCCTCGATTGCCTTTTTGACCTTGTTAGTTATTTCATTATTCTCCTTGTATGCCTGACCTATTTCCTTGTGAAAGGTCTCAACTGCAAGGCTGAGATAGCATATATCAGGTGTTACCATTACCTCGGCGGTGCCGGTTACGTAGATAGTGCTGCGTGTATCTGTCTGGGCCTGCGCCAAACCCGAAACCATCAATACTGCAAGCACGAATATTGGCGTTTTTTTCATGTTTTCCTCCATGATTGTACAGATAAATTACTAATTCAAACCTGAAAGTCAACCAATATACATGTTCTCACCTATGATCAATACTTTAATCTAATGAAATCGAGTAAAATACGGCTTATCCTTCATAATAAAAAAGGGTTTGACAATTTGATGCTGCTGCTTATACTCGGTCTAAAGAAATCTTTTTACTGTAAGGAGTTAACTGCATGAAGGTCGAAGTCAAGGCAGGGAACGTTGCAAGTTTTACGACACCTCTGGTCGTAGTGAATTTGTTCAAGGACGTAAAGAAACCGGGCGGGGCAACCGGAGCTGTCGATAAAGCAATCAACAAGGCCATAAGCAAGGCAATCTCGGCGGGTGAGATAAAAGGCAACCTGGGGGAGACACTGCTGTTTCATACCATCGACAATATCCCGGCTGAGCGTGTTCTCGTGGTCGGATTGGGTACTGCATCTGACTTCGGACCTGAGGAGATACGCCGCGCCGCAGCTTCAGCAGTCTGGGCAGCCGAGAAACTCTCCGTAAAGAAGATGACGACCATCGTACACGGTGCAGGTATAGGGGGTATGAAGCCCAAGCTTGCAGCGGAAGCGACGGCTCTGGGTTCCTTGCTTGCCGCCTACCGTTTCGATAAGTACAAAAAGGATGAAGATAAGAAGAAACCTGCCCTCGAACACCTTACAATCCTGGAACGGGACGGTAATAAGATAGACGATTTTGCATCCGGTGTGGTGGACGCAAACGCTATTGCCTGGGCGCAGAACCTTGCCCGTGAACTGGTTAACGAACCTAGTAACGTGATGACGCCGATTGAATTTTCCTTAAGGCTCGAAAAGGAAGTCAAGGCCCTGGGTGCCGAGGTCAAGGTATTCGATGAGAAATGGATACAGGGCAAGGGCATGAATCTTTTGTGGGGTGTTGCCAAGGGGAGTTCCCATATGCCCAGACTGGTGCAGATTCGATATCAGGGAGGTAAGAAGACTGATCCGTGGATAGGACTTATCGGAAAGGGCGTAATGTTCGATTCGGGCGGGATATCCCTTAAGGGTTCTTCCGGGATGGAGGCTATGAAGGGCGATATGGGCGGCGGTGCAGCGGTTGCAGGTGCAGTGCTTGCAGCCATAAAACTCGGCGTACAGGCAAATATCCTCGCCCTTATTCCGGCTGTTTTCAACTCGCCCGGCGCGAATGCCCAGAACCCGGGAGATATCATCAAGGGACTCGACGGTCCGGCGGTCGAGATAATATCGACGGACGCAGAAGGAAGGCTGATAATGGCCGATGCCCTTTCGTACGCAAGGGAGTCAGGCGCCGATTATCTGGTTGATATAGCTACACTTACAGGAGCATCTGTAGTAGCTTT
>WJJO01000252.1 GCA_014729665.1 Caldifarciminota bacterium | reverse complement strand
TCCCGGGCGGCCTGTTCCTGATAGCATCCCTCCAAATCGGCCAATCGAATAGCTTCAACCTCCTCATGACTCAAAATCACGAGATCCATCTCATTCATAGGCACACCCTTGGGTCCATAATAATTAATACCGAACTCACTCGATATCCTCCGGTATTTCCTAGGTCGGGGCATCTTGACTCCATTGAATTTTGAGCATATGCTCATTATAGTGATAAAAAAGGGGATGTCAAGAAAAACCCCGCAGGAAGAACTGCGGGGTTCATAGAAGAATCAAACTATTTCTTAGGTGTATACAAAGGGCATTTATCCCAAGGGATGCGACTGGAAGCCAAGGGACACTCCTCTGGATGACAACTAACCTCCAGTCCTGCCTTTGTAAGCGCCCCACACACACCGGAGAGATCTTTCTTCTTAAGGCTGCACTTCCATAATGGAACCAAACCTTGCCCTCTGCCCTGATCTCGAACAAAGTATCTTCTATTTACATGAAGATAAACATGTTCACATCGGTTTTGAGTTGCTACTTTCATGCCTTCTTTCTCCTTTTACCTATTAACAATGTCCTAATTATCGATATACCTAAACTTACTCCTCTTAATCTTCTTCCCGTTTTTTCCGTGTAATTTACCTTGAACCGCTTCCACCCAACTAAGTATAGGATGAAAAAACACCGTGTCAAGGTCTGTTAATCTATCCGATAATCCTGATTGTAAATCATCAATCCACCTTGACACAAATCCTTATTCCCCTCCAGCCCTCCTTGACTCTTTAACGGTTTCGCCTAGAATTAGGTTTAACTTTTTGGAGGAAAATTGAAAAGGTATATTGTTTGTTTTCTTGTAATCGCAGTCGTTTGCTTCGGAGTCAAGGTTGAATTGCACAATGGTGAAGAGATAATCTGCAAAGAAGTTAAGTTCTCCGGTAATTACCTGATCTCGACTCGTGACTCTGTTGACCGCAGTAACATCAAAACCATAATCTTCGAAACCGAAGCTTCCTCAAAGGCAGTCAACAAAAACGTTAACGATTCCGATGTACAGAACTTGTTAAAAACCGCACGCGAGGCAGAAAAAAACTATCCCGATGCCAAAGGCGTAAACCTCTCCTACGATCTGGTACATATCTTAAATGATGACGGTTCCAGGGGCTACACTTATCGATTCGCCTTTCTCATTCTCTCCGAATTGAGGAAAGATGTAGCAACCTTCAGGGCACGATTCGAGGAAGGCGAAAACGAAATTAAGGTTCACTACGGCAGGGTGATAAAACCTTCGGGCAGGGTGATCGAACTGGACCATTCACAAATTCGCATCGAATCACCCCCGCGCGAGGATATCGTCTTCTTCGGCAAGGAAAAGTGGGTAACATTTACCCTGCCTGAAGTCGAAGTCGGAGATATTATCGAGTACTCCTCAGAGAATATCTTTTTTAATCCCTGGAACAGGGGGATTTTCAAATCCGGTCTCCTGCTTGCCGATGAGGACCCTTCCGTATCATTGAAGTTCACGATCGATGTCCCTGAAGACGAGTACATTAAGTGGAAGAATTACAACTTCCCGGACGGCGTAGATTACGGACCGCAGATAGATACCTTGGATGGAAGAAAAACCTATATGTGGCTTGCAGAAAACGTTAAGCCATACGTCAAGGAACCTAATGCACCGCCCACAGGGGATTTTGCACCCAAGGTTGCGGTAACCAACCAGGAAGATTGGGAAGCCATATTCGACTGGTATCGGGACTTTCAAACCGAACGTATCAAGGTAACCCCGAGGATTCAAGCACTTTCAGACAGCCTGACAAAGGAGGCAGAAACCGAAGCTGAGAAAATTTCATCAATATACCACTGGACTCAACAGAATATACGATATATCTCGATTAAGGGAGCTGCGGGTTCGGGAGTATCCGGCCATCCTGCCGAGTTCACGCTCGAAAGAGGATTCGGCGACTGCACCGACAAATCTATCCTCTTTACCACACTCCTTACCGCCTCCGGGATCGATGCGGCTCCTGTATATGTGGGAACGAATAGAAGCGTGGCGATGCTCGACCCTGAAGTACCCGGTTACTACGGAAATCACTGCATTACCGAAGTCTTCCTTGCCGATACCAATCTATACCTGGATGCAACCGGTTCCTCCAGCGGAGGTTATTCACGATACCCATCCTTCTCGGCGACAGACCACGGGGTTTACGCGGTAAACGCATTAAAAAGGAAGG
Source organism: Caldifarciminota bacterium (assembly GCA_014729665.1). Lineage (GTDB taxonomy): Bacteria > Hydrothermota > Tepidihabitantia > B3-TA06 > B3-TA06 > WJJO01. Next base: position 2,405 of record WJJO01000252.1, on the reverse strand, counting down.
TGGAACTGGTTCCTGTACCCCTTCCCGAGGCCCAAACCCGACATTATAACCTCGACGTTGAGATTGACAAAGAAGGGACATTGTTCGTCAAATACAAGAGTGAATATGAAGGCACCTATGAAACAGGCTTGCGTTATTACTGGAATTACTATACACGTGAAGAAGATCGCAGGTTGACGTTCGAGAAGATGATAAAGCGCGAATCCCCCAATGCTGAATTGATCGATTACAAACTAGTAAACGTTGGAGAAATCGATAAACAGTTGAGTCTTGAGATAACCTACCGGATACCCGAATACGTCAAGTTTACAGGTCCCGTGGCAATAATCAATCTTCCCGAAGTGGGAAGGCGTCTGGTTTTCGATGAAGTTTCTCTTGAGAAAAGGAATCTTCCGTTAATGTATTACTCAAGTGACGGAATCCAGCATCACATAAACCTAACCCTGCCCGAGGATTGGAACATAGACTTCCTTCCTCCGGAAATCAACCTATCAACCGATGAGGTCTCATACCAAGCCTCATATGTTCAGGAGTCAGAGAACAATATTCGCTTCGAGGATCGTTTTGAACGGTCTTATCGTATCATTGAACCCGCCCGATACCAGGATTACAGAAATACCTTGAAAAGGATAACAGGCTACCATGAAAAGCCCGTCCTGGTTCAGGTGAATTAACCATTCATCATGGAGGATGAATGAAACGTATTATCGCATTATTATCCCTGGTGTTAAGCCTGGGTACAGCCGCCCTGGTTGAATTTCACACAGGCAAAACCCTGGAAACGGATGAATTAATCTTCGAAGAATCGGGTATTCTAACCGATGAAGATACCTTTGCAAGGGCAGAAATCAAACACATCGTGTTCACCCTGGAAGGCGGACGGGAGACCGGTGCGGTAAGCACCGATGAAGACGTGAATAAACTCCTGGAGATGGCCCGCGATGCCTACTCGCGCTTCCCCGACTCCAAAGGTATTCTTCTGGTAGACGACGGACGAAACACCCTGCACGAAGACAGAACACGTAACTATTCCTACAGGATGGCGTATCTGGTTCTATCGGAGGCCCGAAAGGATATAGGCACGTTCAGACACTACTATAAGGAAGGGGATAACGAAGTCAAGATTCATTTTGCACGCCTCATCAAACCGGACGGAAGGGTCATTGAACTTGACCCGGCATCGATACGTATCGAATCACCCCCCCGCGAAGACATAGTATTTTTCGGTAAAACCAAGTGGATAACCTTCACTCTTCCAGGCGTAGAGATAGGCGACATTGTTGAGTACTCCTACGAGAATATCCGGTTCAATCCATGGAATAAAGATTTCTTCTCGGCAGGATATTTCTTCCAGGGCGAAGATCCTTACATCTTCTCCAGGCTGATAGTTGACGTCCCCGCTTCGGAATATATCAAGTGGAAGATATACAATGCGCCGGATGGAATGATATCATCCTCAGAAGAAACGAAAGGAAACCGGAAAATCTACACCTGGATTTCAAAAGATGCTCCCCCTTACGTTACCGAGCCGAACTCTCCCCCGATAGGGGATTTCGTTCCCCGAGTTGATGTAACCAACCTCGAATCCTGGGACCCCCTGTTTGACTGGTATGCGTCCTTTGAGGAGGAGCGTATCAAGGTAACACCACAGATTCAAACCCTCGTTGACAGCCTTACCAGGGGTACCGAAACCAAAGACGATACAGTTGCGGTGATATATCACTGGCTTCAGCAGAACATTCGATACATATCGATTAAGGGCGGGGCCGCGTCAGGCGTATCAGGACATCCTGCCCAGTTCACCCTGGAGCGCGGGTTCGGTGACTGTTCGGACAAATCTATCCTTTTTGCCGCCTTACTGGAGGCGGCAGGTATCGACTGTGATCCTGTAAGTCTTGGAACCAATGACGATTATGAAATGCTCGATCCTGAAATGCCTTCAACCTACGGCAACCACGCCATCAACAAGGTCTTTTTCTCCGATACCAGTTTTTACTTAGATGCCACAGGCGGCGATTTCGGGGGATTTGCCCGTTATCCTTCCTTCGATGCCCATGACCAGGGGGTATACGCGGTCAACTCACGAAAAAGAGAGATTGAGATAATACCCCTGCGCAGTCCAGAACACGAACTAAGGCACTATAATCTCGACATGGAGATTGATACCGAAGGTAACCTAATAATAAACTACCAGAGCTTCTACGAAGGGGATTACGAAACTACCCTTCGTTACTACTGGAATTACTTCTCGCGGGAGGAAGACAGACGCTTGAGCTTCGAGCAGATGATTAAACGCACATCCCCTGACGCGGTACTCCTTGATTATGAACTCATCAACGTCGATCACCTTTCCAAACCCTTCAGCATCAAGATGAGCTACAAGGTTCCCGGATGGGTAAAGTTTG
>WJJO01000251.1 GCA_014729665.1 Caldifarciminota bacterium | reverse complement strand
ATACTGGACTTGAACCAGTGACCTCTTGCATGTCAAGCAAGCACTCTAACCAAAACTGAGCTAATCGCCCGATTAACATAGGCGTAACTATATCCAACATGTACCGTTTGTCAAGTTAAAACGGTATAAGGACTTGACAACATGCGTTTGGAAGCCTATTATAGACGGTAAGGAGGAGAAAGATGAAAGCAAAACCTATCTACATAATCCTCATTATTGCCTTACTGGTTCCACTGATTACAAGGGCAGGCTGGATGAGGACGTACGGCGGTACGGGGAAAGATGTGGGGCGTTTTGTCAAGGAACTATCAGACGGTTCTTTCATCGTTTTAGGTGAAACACAATCTTATGGAGCAGGGAAAACTGACATCTGGTTGCTTAAGGTTAATCCTGAAGGCGACACTGTATGGAGTAGAACCTATGGAGGAAGTGATTACGATGCAGCCTTTTCAATACAGCCAATTACAGATACCGGATTCATTATCCTGGGGGGTACTGAGTCGATTGATACTGGAGGCGTCTGGCTAATACGAATATCTTCAGTCGGTGATATAATCTGGGATAGAACCTATGGAGGGCATTACGATTCCTACCATTCTCTGCTTTTGAAGGTAAATGAAGATCAAGGCATTACATTCAGCGATCTGAAAAGTCTTATGAGAGTTAACAGTGCCGGGGACATTGTCTTAACAAAGACCTGCCAGGAATGCTGGGGTGAGTATTATGAAATCGATTGCGTGAACTCCACCTCGGATGAAGGCTTCATTCTTTACTCGGTAAATGGTTCTCCTAATGAATTAATAAAGGTTGACGAAGATGGAGAACTGGTCAGGATTTTATCTGAATTCAATCCCCAGGTTAACTTGGTAAATTACATTGCCGAAGGCGCCCAGGGGTATCTTTACGTAGGACCCAGCTGGGGACCAGGTTCAGATACTACACCCAATTTCAATCTCTTTTGCGCTGAGGTGGATAGTACGTTCGGGTACTGGCTGTGGACGGTTGATTACGGTCAGCCGGCAACTTTCGAGGATGGTTTTTGTGTAAATCATACCGCAGACGGCGGCTGTATTGTAGCCGGTTTTCCATACACCCTTCTCAAGGTTTATGCCCACTTTGACAATGCCTGGATCAGCTGGACTCGTGAATACGGTGGAACTCCAAAATATGTTGAGCAGACTTCTGACGGCGGGTATATTTTAGTAGGCGAAAAGGACGGTAACCTTTTCCTGATTAAAACGGATTCACTCGGTTTACTTGGTGTTAAAGAACCCGTAACACACCCCGTAACACACCTATCTGAATTATCTGTAACATCATTAGTCGGACGACAAATCAATCTAAAATACTCCCACTATCCGCAAGGTTTCCACGCCGCAGTCTTCGACGCGGCAGGTCGTAAAGTAAACGAGTTGCACTCTACCCAAACGTCAGGCGTTATAACCTGGAGCAGGGAAGAAACCGGGGTGTACTTTATCCGCCCAACTCTAAGTCAGGGAAGTTCGCAAAAGGTTGTAATTGTTAGATAGCATCTCACCAAGGTTACAAAAGGAATGTATCCTACTCCAGCGCTAGACGCTGAATATCCGACTATTGATATCCTTTCCCGGATTGGTTAATATGCAGTACAGACTCTATACCCGCGAGGGGCTTTACACCTTATCCTTAACCCCTCAAAGGCTCTTATCCCGCCTTGACTTAGGCTTAAACGAGCCTAAACTTAGAAGATGCAGGATAAAATAGAAGGTGTAGAGATAAAAAAACTGCGGGTCATCCCTGATGAACGAGGCTGGCTGATGGAAATACTGCGCTCAGACGATACTTTTTTTGCTAAATTCGGGCAGGTCTACCTTTCTGCGGTATACCCGGGCGTGGTCAAGGGCTGGCACTATCACAAGGTCCAGCAGGATAACCTCTGCGTAGTCAAAGGCATGGCCAAACTCGTACTCTACGACAGCAGGGAAACATCATCAACTACGGGTAAAATCATGGAACTCTTCATAGGAGAGAAGAATCCGGTCCTTGTATCTATCCCCACCGGGGTCCTTCACGGGATGAAGGGAGTAGGCACCGAACCTGCCCTATTCGTAAACGTCCCCTCCGAGCCTTATGACTATGATAAACCCGATGAATACAGGGTAGACCCTCACTCCGATGAAGTACCATACGACTGGTCAAGGGAGGACGGATGAAACCAAGGTCGGTTCTCGTAACCGGGGGCGCCGGTTTCATAGGCTCCCATCTCGTTGAAAGGCTCTTGTCCAGAGGGGATACAAAGGTAACCGTACTGGATAAACTCGTCTATCCCGGACGCCTGGATACGATCCCCTCAACGCTTCGTAATGACCCGAACTTTCGCTTCGTAAGAGGTGATGCAGGTTCAAAGAGAATCCTGAAACCCCTTTTAGCCGAGGTCGATACGGTAGCACACCTGGCGGCGGAAACACATATAGATCGTTCCATACTTAGTATTGCAAGCTTCGTACGCAACGACTTTGTATCTACTTCCCATCTTTATGAATCACTGGTTCAATCCAATTCCAATGTAGAAAGGATAGTCCACATCTCCACCAGCGAGGTCTACGGTTCGGCGCAGCAGGAACCCATGACCGAGGCACATCCTATTGCGCCACAGTCGCCTTACGCGGCGACCAAGACCGGTGCAGACCGTCTTGCCTACTCGTTTTATAGAACCTTCAATCTTCCGGTCTGCATCCTCAGGCCGTTCAACATGTACGGTCCTCGCCAGCACCCCGAGAAGCTGATACCTTTCTTTACAACCAACGCGCTACTCGATCTACCCCTTTATATATACGGCGCGGGTACTGCTGAGCGCGACTGGCTCTGGGTAGAGGACGGTGTAAGGGCAATTGAGGCTGTGCTGTTTGCAGATAATTATGACGAACTCGCGGGCCAGGAAATAAATGCAGGCACAGGCAGGAGTTTTTCCATCAACTGGATTGCCAAACGAATACTTGCACGTCTGGGCAAAACTAAAAGTCTTCTAACAAGGCACGACGACAGGCCCGGGCACGTTGTAAAACTCGTTTCGAGTTCGGCAAAAGCTAATAGGCTTCTGGGTTGGAGGCCAGCCTTATCGTTCGAGGAAGGCCTGGATAGGACCATAGACTGGTATAAGAATAATGCAAGCTTTTGGAAAAAAAGAAGGAATGACAAGCGTTTCCGCGAATATACCAGGGCCTGGTACGGGAGGGAACTATGAGTGATAACGGGTTTGCATCGATTGCGGAAGCGGTAGAAGAGATACGCAAGGGGCGATTAGTAATCGTAGTCGATGACGAGGACAGGGAAAACGAAGGTGATCTGATTGCCGCTGCCGAGAAGGTAACACCCGAAATGGTGAACTTCATCGTCAAGCACGGGAGGGGGCTTCTCTGCGCGCCAATAACCTACGAGCGTGCACGCGAGCTTGATCTTCCCTTAATGGTAGAAAAAAACACCGAACGGCACGGCACCTCATTTACAATATCGGTAGACTACAAGCACGGCACCACCACGGGCATATCCGCATTCGACCGCGCCCGGACGATACAATCGATGGTCGATCCTGCAACAAGACCGGATGATTTGGCAAGACCCGGGCATATATTCCCGCTGGTTGCAAAGAAGGGCGGCGTTCTTCGCAGGACCGGTCATACCGAGGCAACGGTTGATCTTGCGCGCCTTGCAGGTCTTCAACCGGCAGGTCTTTTATGCGAAATCATGGACTCCGACGGCTCCATGGCGCGCCTGCCGCGACTTCGTCAGTTCGCAGCCGAACATAATCTCAAGCTGATAACCATAAAGGACCTAATCGAGTACAGACGCCGCAGAGAGAAACTGGTCAAGCGGCTTTTCTCGACCCCGCTTCCGACCAGATTCGGAAACTTCAAGCTGATTATCTATGAAACGGTAATAGAGGGAGACCATCATCTGGCCGTTGTAAAGGGGGATGTGTCGGGCAAGGAGAACGTACTTGTCAGGGTTCACTCTCAATGTCTAACAGGGGATGTATTCGGTTCCCTTCGCTGCGACTGCGGCGATCAGCTGGCCGACGCGATGAAGCGCATCGAAGCCGAAGGACTGGGGGTCCTCGTATACATGAGGCAAGAGGGCAGAGGAATAGGTCTTTTGAACAAACTGGTATGCTACCGGCTTCAGGATCAGGGTCTGGATACACTCGACGCCAACGTTGCCATCGGATTCCCTCCGGATATCCGCGATTACGGTATAGGTGCCCAGATTCTAGCAGACCTGGAACTTACCTCTATCCGGCTGATGACTAACAACCCATCGAAGCGGATCGGCCTGGAGGGCTATGGTCTCGAGGTTACAGAAAGGGTGCCAATAGTAACGGAACCTCACGATCATAACAGGTTTTACCTGGAAACCAAGCGTAACAGGATGGGACACATCCTGGATTTGGATAAAAAAACTCAGGAGGATGAAGAATGAAGATTAACGAACAAAAGGGCAGCCTTAATGCAGATGGGCTTAACTTCGGAATAGTGGTATCGAGGTTCAACGAGAGGGTAACCAAGATACTTTTAGATGGAGCCCTGGACTGCCTCGATCGGCACAAAGCCACCTCGGTTGACGTCCGCTACGTTCCCGGAACCTTCGAGGTTCCCCATGCGGCCAAGGTTATGGCCTCCGGTAAAGGCGTTGATGCAGTAATCTGTCTCGGTGCGGTTATCCGTGGAGAGACCCCTCACTTCGAGTTCGTTGCATCCCAGGCGGCTAAGGGGATAGCATCCCTGGGAATAAGTCTCGATAAACCGGTCATATATGGGGTCATTACCGCAGATTCCACCGAACAAGCCCTCGAGCGTGCGGGTGTAAAACAAGGCAACCGTGGATGGGATGCGGCGCTCGCGGCTATCGAGATGGCAAATCTTTCCAGGGGGAGTTGAGAGCTTGATTACGGTAAAGGTCACTACCTTTAGATGAGCGGAGAAACGGACAAAGATCATGAGGGAAGGAAAGGCCCTAAGCGAAGGAAATCCGCTCATAAGGGAACCAGAACCAGGGCAAGGATTGCCGCGGTGGAGGTGCTTTACCGGCTGGATCTGCTGGAAGACGAAAATCCAACCACGGTAATAATGGAAGTTATTACCAGAAGACAGCTTGCCGGCACCGCTGCCGACTACCTCAATGAACTGGCTAAAAAAACATTGAAGCAGCAGATGCACATCGATGCGATGATCGAGCGTTCCCTAACCGACTGGCGGCTTGTCAGGCTTTCTTACGTGGACAGGGCGATCCTGAGGTTGGCGGCCTGCGAGATGCTCTACTTTGCTCAGATTCCCCCGAAGGTGTCTATAGATGAAGCGGTTGAACTGGCGCGTTTCTACGGGACAGAGGGTTCGGCAAGGTT
>WJJO01000250.1 GCA_014729665.1 Caldifarciminota bacterium | reverse complement strand
ATGCTGAACGCCCCTGCTACATTCCTTCGTCTTGCGTCCTCGTCCAGTCTTATCTGGGTACGCGTCATGCGGTTTCGCTTGAGTAAAGAGAAAACAGGGATACCGGTTTGCCTCGAAAGAGCGCGTGATATGAGTTCGCTTTGATTATACGTACGCAGCCATTTCTTTACAGGGTGAAGCGGGATTGGAACCAGCCCGTCAGCCGAGTTGTAATCCTTGTCTGAGTCGATTGTCCCTGCGAGTCTCGAGGCAAAGAACCGTGCCAGACCCCGGTGATGATTGTACTTGAATGCGTACACGAGCTTGTCCAAAGGATAGGTGAATCTTGCCCAGGCCCTTATTCTAAGGTCTTCCCTGGTGTATACCTCGTCGACAGGTTGCAGTTTATCAAGACATTCCTTGCATAAAGGAAGGCTTTGTGCATCCTCCCCGCAGACAAGACAGACCCCGGGAAAGAAGAAATCCCCAAGTGCAATACCCAGGTCTTTGACCGCACGGCTGAAACCTTGCGTGAGTTTGCCTTTGAATGCATCCATCATATTACCTGTTATCCCTTGATTCCCCGCTCCCCTGATTCAATACTACTTGCGCTTCCCGGACTTCCTTTTCTTCTTCTCCTCTCTCTTCCTTGCCTCCTCCTCCATTCGCCTTCTCTGAGCGGCTACCGATTTGACCGTGGGAACCTTATCGAAGAAGAAATGCCCCAGTAGAAACACCACCACACCTGCAACCATCAGGCCTATCGCGATAATCTGGTTTGTCCAAAGGTCGTTTGTTAAAGGGTCATACCACCGCAGGAAGTTGACGCCGAATCGCAAAGCACCGAATCCGAAGAAGAATATCCCGAAGAGTTGTCCCTTGCGCATACGGGTAACGAACAGCAGGAGTATGAGAAGACCGAAGAGCAGGAATCCTCCCCCGGACTGAAAAAGCTGGGTCGGCCATATGGAATGATCTACACCGTATTGTGCCGAGGCATAGGATTGCGGTGGAAAGGTAATCCCGCAGGCGTCTGTGGGCAGGCCGTAGCCTCTAAAGTAGTGTACCGCCCCGTCAGTACAAAAAATCCCGCAGGCGTCTGTGGGCAGGCCGTAGCAGCACCCGTTGAAGAAACATCCTATCCTTCCGACGCCTTCCCCTAGGGCCATCGCGGGAGCAACAGCATCCATGACCGTAAACAGTTTGTCCGTAAATGACTTGAAACCTATCCCCGGATAGGTTTTTTTCCAGCGGACGAGAAGAAAGAGGAATCCGAATAACATCCCCAGGATTAACCCGCCGTAGTAGACGGCGCCGCCCTCCATTACGTTGAAGGCGCGCAGCGGCTGGTCTGCAAAATCCGGCCAGTGCATCAGGACGAAAAGGAGTCTGGCCCCAACTATCACCCCGATTATTACCCAGAAGGCGAGATCTACGACTATCTGGGAATCGAGGAGACTGCGGCGTTTTATCAAACGCCGAACAACTAACATCCCGGCCACGAACGCGAGGAGCAAGAAGATGCTGTAGGTTCGTACAGGGAAATTCCCTATCTTGAATAATTCTCGATACATTTTGAAATCCTATGAAAAAACGAATAAAAGTCAAGCCAATGCTCCTTTTTAGCCGTGGTTTTCCACGGCTAAAAAGATCGCAGGAACAAACGTATCAAGTGCAGTTCCTGAAAGGACATGATTGAATCTCTGCGCACCAGTGATTAGTTGTCATATCCGCGATAATCACACAGCGAGTATCATATGGTGTATTATTCGGAGTCCCCAAACAGTTACCCGGTAACTGTTTGGGATTAAAACTCGGGGTTCCTGCGGCGTTACGTAGTAACGTCGTGGGGTAAAAGCTAGCGGATTGGAACCGGCATTACGGTGAGTATGAGGATACCTAGTGCAACCGCGGCAAGGAAGATATCCCCCCTTGACAGGGGTGTAATCTCATCCTCGGAAGGCGGGTGCTTGAATCCCAGTAATAGCGTTAATCCCCCCCATACCAGCCACACGGACGGCTGTTGATACTCCATAAATGTGTAGATAATCGCCGCAACCATGAGTGCGTAAGTGCCTATAGTAAGCCAGATGCGCTTCTTGCCGAATACTCCGTAGGAGATATGCCCGCCGTCAAGCTGGGATAGGGGCAGGAGGTTCAGGCTTGTAATAAGGAATCCTATCCAGCCGGCAAGAGCAACGGGATGGATTGTAAGAATCATCCCCTCGGCCGGTTTTACCTGTCTGAACAGGTCGACAACCCACATAAGACCCTTAAAAACGAGGGGTTCTGAAAAGCTCAACCCTCCGTCAATTCCGGGTACGTACTCTGAAAGGGCAAGACCCGCGATAGTTACAGGGATTGCGACTATGAAGCCGACTATGGGTCCTGCAACCCCCACCCGTATGAGCGCCCTGCGGTTCGGTGTAATCCCCATCCGTATCACCGCACCCATGGTTCCGAAGAAGGGGATAAGTGTTAACTGACCGGCATACTTCACGATAAAGAACGGCAGGAAAGGGATAAAGAACGGGGGCGTGGCCTGCATCCCGTAGTGGCGGCATGCAAAGTAGTGCCCGAGTTCGTGGCTTCCCAGTATTAAAAGAAGCGCTCCCGCGAAAGGCAGTCCCTTGTAGACGAGAAGCGGGTTCGACAGTATATCGGCCCCGAACCAAACCGAACCTGCGAGTGTTGTCGTTATCACGGTAATCCCCAGAAGGAGCCAGTTGAGCCAGAAACGCTGCTTCACCTTGCGCATCCTGAACAGGCCAATCTTTAATGTATGAGCCGTATCAGCCGAATCGTGGCTGTGCTCGAAGAAAGGCGTCAACCCCGCTTCCTTCACCAATGTCCTTATGGTCTGGATATTCTGTGACTGGGGATTGTTAATCATCCCTTTCAGGATAATGAATCTTACGCCCATCTTGACGTCGGCGACGCTCATGTAGCCTCTCAGCTTCGGAATCAACTCTGCCGCATTCATATTCAGAGGTAACTATAGTAAGGTTAGTGGTTCAGTCAAGATAGTTCTACCGGAGTTAGAGCCCGGTTCAGCTCTTAAACTTCTCCCAGATTGCCCTGACGTGATCTGCAGAAAGCCCGGTGCTGTACATCTTCGGACCTAAAAGTATTGCAATCTGTGCGGCCTTTTCAGCCGTCTCGATCAGATCGAGTGCCGAGGAAAGGTCCTTGCCTGAAGCAACCATACCGTGTCCCGACCATATCACCCCACAGACCTCCTGGAATGCATTGGCTGTGGCCTTACCCAAACCTTCACTGCCTGCCATGATGTAAGGAAGCACCTTGAGGTTATCTGCAAGGGCCAGGGCGGCTTCCGGAAACATCCGCTCCAGTATCTTCGGTATCTCGGATTTAGCCATGATGAGATGGGAAAGGGCCATAAGATAGGTCGGGTGGGTGTGAAGGAATGCCTTGTGTTCGGGCCGGGTGGCGACGAGTGTCCCGTGGGTGGCAAGGTGTGAGGGAAACTCGCTGGTCACCTTACCCCCTGTGCTCTCCACAACACACTTCGTTCCGCCTTCGGTAACCTTAACCAGACAGAGATTATCGTGGGGTTTTGCCGCTACGTCCCTCATCCTGCTTCCGGCTATGGTTAATAGCAGTGAAACACCGTTCAGTTCCGGACGGTGTACCCTAAGCTCCATCTCCTCTCCGGTAGGGTCCCAGGGTTCCTCCATCCGGATCGACAAATTGCCCCCGTTGCTTTCCGCCCATCCACGGGAAACGAGTATCCCGGATACCTGTTTTATCTCGGCTCCGTGCTTGGCCAGAGCCTCGGTAAGTGCTTCTTGCATCACTAGCTCCTAGGTCTCTATAATCCTACTTGAAAAACCCCTTTCTGTCAAGACTTGTAGCTGGGAGCAGAGATTGAAAGATTAGCCCACTGATAGTTCTTTACAGGATTGGGCTTGCTATTAACAGTTCATATTTTTTAAAAACGACAGATAATAGAATTTTCTTAGATATCAAATATTAAAATAGATTATATAAGACTATAAATCGTTTAATTTATAAAATTATAGCAATAATAGCAAAATTAACCGCATTACACTTGACAAGCCCTCCCCAACGGCGTATACTCGGACAGGTCCTCCGGGAGGAGTCCCGAGGAGGATTCT
>WJJO01000249.1 GCA_014729665.1 Caldifarciminota bacterium | reverse complement strand
TCCGGGTCGGTTCCTGCAGCAGATCATCGAAATCGGCATCACCCAGAACCTCGCGCATTTTGAGCTTTATCTTGGATGCGCCCAGACTTACACCGGGCATTATTCCAAAACCCTTGTATATGTCGATGAAGTATCCGGGTTCTGCAAAGATTCCCGAGTAGGTCATTCGAGTCGAGGTGCCAAGACCGTCGTACTTACCTTTACGACCATAACCCCAGAGACCGAATACTACGTTCTTGAATCCACCCCATGAACCGTATCCAAATGTGACAATATCATCATCAATCGTCGAAAGCCCCGCATCGTTAAAATCATCTGAAAGGGCTGTTAAATCAGGCATCATGTAAGAGAGTACGAACCCCGCGAAATTAACTTCTTCAGCGGCAAAACCAGACATTAGACCGAGTGTTAGTAATGCGAAAAACACTTTTTTCAAAGGCTACCTCCTGGTAGTTTAATTGCAGTGTAACCAATATGTTAATTGCTGTCAACATGTCAGACGAATGTAGGAAACAAAAGGTTGCAGCCGGATTCCTGCGGGATGTATGCATCCTATCACAAAAGGGGAGGCGTACTCGACCGGTCAGCTTTTCTCATAATAAGGGATTTTTATACCGACATTTCCTCTTGGGTTGTCATGCTTTCATTCCAGGAACAAGGCCGGCTTGACACGCGGATTATAGGTTATATAATCAAAGATGAGGAAATTGATTATAGTGGGGAACTGGAAAATGCATACGACCCCGGCCTCAAGCAGGGAACTTGCACGTAAATTGCGGGAGGGTCTGGACGGTTTTAAGGCAGTCGATGTGGGTGTGTGCCCCCCAGCGACCTCTATTCCCGCGGTAGCCGATGCACTCGGAGGCTCCAGTATAGCCTGGGGCGCACAGAACGCCCACTGGGAAGAGGAAGGCGCCTTCACCGGGGAGGTCTCGGTAAAGGCCCTTAAGGAACTGGACTGCACTTACGCAATACTCGGGCATTCGGAACGCAGGCACATTTTTGGGGAAACCGATGAGATGGTGGCAAAAAGGCTTGCATTTGTTCAAAAAAGCGGTATGATTCCCATCCTTTGTGTTGGTGAAACCGAAGCGGAAAGACAGGCGGGTGAAACCGAGAAGGTGTTGGAGCGTCAACTGGATACCGCAGTCGATGAGTTGGATTCTCCTCCTGCGGTTGTAGCCTACGAACCTGTGTGGGCTATAGGTACAGGGAAGCGTGCACAGGTATCGGACGTAGAGGCGGTTCACCGCTTCATACGCACAAGATTGAATGAGAAATTTAATACCAGTACAGACGACGTCCGTATAGTATACGGCGGAAGTGTAAAACCGGCAAATGTTGCAGAGTTGGCGGGATGTGAAGAGATTGATGGAGCCCTTGTTGGCGGAGCATCCCTCGATGCCGATTCGTTTTGCACAATCGTAACCCGAGCCTTTGAAAGGAGGAGCAACTAACTATGCTGATTAAACCTTGGGTAATAGCGGTTGGAATTCTTTTTATTCTGTTATGTATTCTGCTGGCAATAATAGTTTTACTCCAGCAGCGTGGCAAGGGTGGAATGGCCGGCGTATTCGGCGGCGGCGGTGGTGGAGGCGCCGGTGCCGAACAGATATTCGGATCATCAGGTGTAGCTCCTTTTATGACAAAGATCACGGCCATTCTAGGCGCGGTGTTTATGGCCTTTGCCCTGATTCTTATTCTTGTGGTTGCTCCGCCTCGCAGACTCGGTGGAACCGGTGCAGCCGGCGGTGAGCACCCGGGCCCCCCAATACCCGGCCAGTTCGCCGCCCAAACCGAGGAAACTCCGGCAACCGAAGCCACAGAACCCGCTGAAACCACGGCAACCGAAGAAGCCCCCTCAGATGTGAGGTCTTTGCTGTTTGATACAACCAGCACCGGAGGCGAGTAATGTACGCTATCGTTGAGATTTCAGGATTCGACTACAAGGTCAAACCGGGAGACAGGATTTCAGTCCCTCACCAGGACGCCAAGGAAGGTTCTAAGTTGAAGTTTACTTCCGTTAAACTATTGAAGGACGACGAACTTAAGATTAATCCGGATGCTACGGTAATAACGGAGGTACTCAGTCACCGCAAGGGCAGAAAGATTATCGTATATAAGTTCAAAAAACGAAAGGGCTATCGCCGCAAGACAGGTTACCGGGATATGCTTACCGATTTGAAGGTAACCGCCATCAAACCCGGAACATCGAACAAGGGCAAAACCCCGGCTAAGGGGGGGGAATCCGTAAAGGCAACTGAGACATCGAAACCTGCAAGGCCTAAAGCAAAAAGCGGTAAGGAAAAGAGTGCTAAAGGAAACGAGGAGTGAATCTTTTTTTTAAGACTTCACGTCTTCTAGTGTTAGATATGAAAGAGGTTAGGTTTAGAGGTATAAATCATGTATGAGCAATTTACCCAGCGAGTGCGCCGGATTTTTAACAACGCCCGGCGCGAGGCGATTCGTTTACGTCACGATCATGTTGGACCCGAGCACATCCTTTTCGCGCTGGTTGAAGAGAAGGAGAGTGCTGCGGCCCAGGTTCTTGCCAATATAACCATTAATCTTTCAGAAATCAGGGAAAACCTGGCTGCCGCCATGCAGGACGGCAATGTTACCGTCCCCTTCAACGAAATTCCTTTCAACGAGGATGCCCGTGCCGTAATAAACTACTCCATCGAAGAATCACGAGCGATGAACCATAACTACGTAGGTACCGAACACATCCTTATGGGACTTCTTCGTGCGGAAGATACCCTCGCCTATCAGGTGCTGGTTAACATGGGGATAGACCTTGATTCGGTACGAGACGAGATATCCCGTATCCTGGGCGCTCCGGTAACCAAATCACGCAAACCCAAGTCCAAGACTCCGCTTTTAGAACACTTCGCCCGCGATCTTACCAAGTACGCCAGGGAAGGAAAACTCGATCCTATCATCGGCAGGGAGAAGGAGATCGAGAGGGTAATCCAGATTCTTTCCCGCCGGAAGAAGAACAACCCGGTTTTGATAGGTGAGGCAGGGGTTGGAAAGACGGCTATAGTCGAGGGCCTTGCCCAGAAGATAGTGGACGGTGAGGTTCCGGTGGCTTTGAGAAAATCACGCATCCTTGCACTGGATATGGCGTCTATAGTTGCAGGTACCAAGTACAGAGGACAATTCGAGGAACGCCTGAAGGGGATACTTAAGGAGATTGCTTCTATAAAGAACGTGGTTCTTTTCGTCGACGAGCTTCATACCATAGTTGGTGCCGGCGCGGCCGAGGGCGCAATCGATGCCTCCAATATCCTCAAACCCGCACTTGCACGCGGAGAGCTTCAATGCGTGGGGGCGACAACTCTCGAAGAGTACCGCAAGCACATAGAGAAACACTCGGCGCTGGAACGCCGCTTCCAGCCGGTTATGGTTGAATCCCCTTCGGTTGCCGATACGTTGAAGATCCTCGAAGGTCTCAAGGAGCGCTACGAGGAGCATCACAGGGTTCGTTATACCCACGGGGCGTTGGAGGAGGCGGTGTATCTTTCCGACCGTTATATCTCCGACCGGCAGCTGCCTGACAAGGCCATCGACGTAATAGACGAGGCCGGGGCGCGTGTAAAGCTAATGCATCCCGTTCTATCACCCGAGCTGGTGGAACTTGAGGACAAGCTTTCGGAATTAATCAAGCGCAAGGAGAAAGCGGTAAAGGAACAGCGCTTTGAGGAAGCCGCCAGCCTCCGGGACGAAACCGAGCGTATTAAGGCTACCGTTCGTGAGAAGGAAGACGAGATGGAGTCGAAAGGGGATTATCCGCACGTTACACAAGAGGAGATTGCATACGTCGTTTCCAGCTGGACTTCGATTCCATTATCCAAGCTCGAAGAGGAGGAATCGAACCGGCTTCTGCGTATGGAGGACGAACTGGCCAAGCGGATAGTGGGTCAGGATGAGGCCATAGCCGCGGTTGCCAGGGCAATACGCCGCTCCAGGGCAGGTGTCAAAGACCCAAGACGGCCCATCGGTTCCTTCATATTCCTCGGCCCCACAGGGGTAGGAAAAACCGAACTTGCCCGAACCCTTGCCCGTTTCCTTTTCGAGGACGAGAATGCCCTGATAAGGGTCGATATGAGTGAATACATGGAGAAATTCAACGTATCTCGGCTGATAGGTGCTCCTCCGGGTTACGTGGGATACGACGAGGGGGGGCAACTTACCGAACGGGTCAGGCGCAGGCCTTACGCGGTGGTCCTTTTCGATGAGATAGAAAAGGCCCATCCCGAGGTTTTTAACGTTCTTCTTCAGATTATGGAAGACGGTCAGGTAACCGATTCACTTGGCCGCAAGGTGGATTTCAAGAACACGGTCATTATTATGACCTCCAATGTAGGAACCTCCGAGATTCGGCATACCGGTCCGATGGGCTTTTCCCCGGATAGCGAGGAAGAAAACTACGGGAAGATGAAGGAGCGTCTGCTCGAGGAGATCAACCGGGTGTTCAGACCGGAGTTTATAAACAGGGTCGACGAAACCGTAGTCTTCAGATCACTCGATCGCAAGGCAATGCACGAGATAGTGCAGATACTGATATCCGAGATCGAAGACCGTCTTCAGGATAAGGAGGTAAGACTCGTACTCGACGATGCCTCGCGCGAACTCCTGGTGGAGCAGGGTTTCGATCCCCAGTACGGCGCACGTCCCTTGAAAAGGGCGCTTCGAAGACTGCTCGAAGATCCACTTGCAGAGGAGATACTGCGCAAGAAACTCGAGGCCGGCAGGGAAATTAACATTCGACGCTCAGGGGAAAAACTGGTCTTCGAGGCCGCTGGATGAGTTATCTACTCCTTCTGTCTTTGTGGGCCTTGCCTATAGGTCAGATTAGGGTACTGCCCTCCGACGCCAACGAAGATATGGTCAAATCGGTATCCGGACTGGCCACAGGCTTCGAGTACTCGGATCAGGTGGCGTCCGATGCGGTACGCAGGCTTTACACCTCGGGTTTCTACGATTACGTAGCCGTGGACACCTCACGCATAGATTCAAAGGTGAACGTAACCATCCAGGTCTCAGAACCACCCAGACTGGAAAAGCTCGAGATCGCAGGCAACCGGAGATTCAAAAATTCGACCCTTAAGAAACTTCTCACAGCCGATTCTGGCACCGTCCTTACCGCACGTCAGATTTTCGACTGGGAAAAGGCGATTCGAAATAAATATAAGGAAAAAAGGTATCTTTTAGTAGACGTAGAAACCAAACTGATACCGACCGACAGGGAGGACTATTCCATAGCACAGATCAGGATAGAGGAGGGGATGGGTGTAAGGATAAGGAGTATTACCCTCGAAGGTAACGAGAATGTAGCCGAGAAGAAGCTGAAACGGAAGATGAAAAACCGCTCCAAATGGTTCATCCTTCGTTCCGGAAGGTTCGATGAGAAGAAATTCCAGGGTGATATAGATAAGAT
>WJJO01000248.1 GCA_014729665.1 Caldifarciminota bacterium | reverse complement strand
GATATCCAGTGGTACAGCAGTCACCGGGAAACAGGGCCGGAAAATGTCAGCCTGACCGCGCTGAATCTTAAAAGTGAGGATAACTTTTCGGTTGACCCCCTGGGGATATACTCGTGGCGCGATTACGTCTGGCGGACTTACGAAGACGGCTGGATGAGATACCTGACCTTCAGCCCGTACTATGAAGGCGGCTATATAATGGCTATACCCGACCCCAAAAACCGCTCCCAGACCCATCTTCTGCGCCTGGATGAAGAGGGGATACCCATCGACCCGGCCACCCTTGCCGATACCGGCACCTTCTCACCCCGCCCTTTCAGACGCCTGCCCTCAGATGCGCAGGCGCACGTCGATATATCGATGTGGGGTAGGATAGCCGACGCGCCCGATTCGGCACACGTAATCTACTGGGGACTTGACGATGAAGGCGATTTCTATTCCTACCGAAGGACAGAAGAATTCGATGAAGAGTAGCCGGTTATTGACAGGCAGGGAAGACGTGCTAGAATAAAGGTGATGAAAAAGAAGATGAAAGGGGCGGTGTTCCTTATCCTAATGTTGTCCGTCCGGACAACAGCCGGGGCAGGATTGATAGTAAAGACGGAGAATCCGGCGGAACTCACCCGCTTTGCCGAGACTCACAGCGTCAAGGTAGAACCTTTAATATCCTACCCCGACCCTTCATTCGAGGTCGTCGAACGGATGGGTGACTACTATGTGATTCAGTTTAGCTCCGAAGAGATGGCTGACGCAATCTGGTCACTGCCCGGAGTAGCCGAGGTGTTTGCAGATAAAAGCAACCGGATAGAACCGTTTGTGTCTGAGGCTCCCCCTTCATCCATGCATCCATTATACCCCCAGGATACCACACTTTACGACTATCATATCCCCAACGATACCTACTTCTACTACCAGTGGGATAAGCTGATTACCGAAACCCAATGGGCATGGGAACTCGAGAAGGGCAGCAAGGACGTTACCGTCGCCATACTGGATACAGGCATCGATACCCTGCACGTCGATCTGGAGGCGAATCTCGTGTCGGGCTACAATTTCGTCGGGGGCGGCGAAGGTTTTCAGGATAAGCTGGGCCATGGAACGCACGTAGCCGGAATAGTTGCCGCTGAGATGGATAACGAGGCAGGGATTGCGGGAATGTGCCAGTCGTGGATAATGGCATTAAAGGTTGTCGACGACGACGGCTACTACCTTGACAGCGATTTTATCGAGGGTATATGTTACGCGGCGGACAGCGACGCGGATATTATCAGTATGAGCCTCATCGGCGATGAACATGAACCCGTGTCCCTTATACAAGACGCCATTAACTACGCCTGGGATGCAGGGTGCCTGCCGGTGGCCATTGCCGGCAACGGCGGAAGGAACGGTTCGGTGTATCCCGGCGCATACGAGCACGTCATGTCTGTAGGCTCTACGACTAAGGACGACGACTGGGCCTCACATTCAAACTACGGTGACGGGGTTACCCTTTATGCTCCGGGCCAATACATTTACTCCACATTTCTCAACGACAAGTACAGCACCAGAAGCGGGACCTCGATGGCCGGACCCCAGGTTGCAGGGCTTGCCGCCCTTGTATGGAGTCGTTATCCTTCCTGCACCAATCAGGATGTCTGGGATAAGATTGTAGAAAGCGCGGATATCATCGATACCGAGATGGGTAAACTTCCGAGGATTAACTCACGCAGGGCGCTCGATATCATCGCGGATGCTGCGGAGGAGAAGGTATCCCTCAAGATAACAGCGAAGGTCAACCGCGATATTCTCCAACTAACCTGCAGTAACACCCCATATAGCCTTGCCTTATTCGACGCATCGGGCCGGCGGGTATCAGAAAGGGAAGGATACGTGCAGGGTAAGGTAACATTAAATCTTTCTGAGCTTTCCCGTGGTGTTTACTTCTGGTCGTTTGAGACCCCCGCCGACAAGGTTGTCGGCAAAATCTTAATCATCGAATAAATTCGACAGCCTGGATTGACATCCGTCGATGCCGCAGGTATATTTACCCATGACGGCCAAGGATAAATAAATACGATTTAACCTAATGCTCGCGTCATTGTTAGGCATAGTGGAATCGGGCGTACTTTTTGTCTTTACCTATTTCGCCCGGCACCTTTTGATAGCAATAATACCTGCATGCTTCCTTACAGGTGCATTGCAGGTTTTTCTGCCCTCAAGGGTGGTTACACGATATCTCAAGCGTCCTCATCGGGCAATCTCCTCATGGACTGTGGCTGCCGTGTCGGGTACCCTTCTTACCGTAAGCTCAAAGCAGGTGGTGCCGCTGTTTGCCGATGTGCGTAAGGGCGGGGTAAGCCTGGGGCCTTCTATGGTTCTCCTTTTTGCAGGCCCTGCCCTGAATATCCTCACCCTGGCTCTCACCGTAAGAATCCTGGGCTGGGACTATGCATTGGCCAGGTTTGCCGGGGCGTTTTGCTTCTCCCTGGTCATCGGCTTGGGGATGGTTCTGATATGGCGAAAGAGGGAGGTTCCGGCAAAGATTTTCAGACCGGTGAAACACCGCGGTTTCCTGAAAAGTTTCAGTTGGAGAAGGTATCTTCTGTTCGGCCTGCTCTCCTGTGTGCTTATCTTTTCACTGCTTCAGCCCCGCTTTGAACGCATGATATCTGCAAAAGGCGGTTTGGATACGCTTATCTCGCTCCTACCCGTGTCGTTTTTTATCCTGGGTACAATTACAGCCGCGCTGTTATGTATCAGGTGCAGCATGGGTAACTGGCTGGGTGAAACCTGGCTCATCATCCGCACGATGTGTATTCGTCTCATCGCAGGGGTATTCATTGCAGGGGTATTCAGGGAGGTTGTACCCTATGCCTGGATCGAAGCCCTGGTCGGGGGTGAAGGGATTATCCCCAACCTGTTTGCGGCCATCTTCGGCTCTTTCATCCACTTTGCCACACTCACCGAGGTGCCCATAACGAGTGTTCTTCTCGAGATGGGTATGGGAAAAGGGCCTGCATTAACATTCCTTCTATCAGGACCGGCCCTTTCGTTATCGAATCTTATTGCAATCAGGAAGGTTGCAGGGAGTTCACGTACATTGACCTACATGATGCTGGTGATAGCTGCGACCACCATGGCCGGTTTGGTCTACGGTTTAGTCGTATAATCCGTGGATGCAAGTTTTCTTGACTTGCACCTTCTTTTCCCTACACTGATTACGAACAAGGAGGAGTATGCTGCGCGTCAGACAAGCCTTAGATTATATAGAGTTCAAGGG
>WJJO01000247.1 GCA_014729665.1 Caldifarciminota bacterium | reverse complement strand
CCTCAAGAAGCTCTGCGTATCCCCAGGGGCCGCCGCAGTCTTCCGGCGGGCAAGCCCTTTTACCTGCAATACAAGTCGGGTATTCGGCGCCTTTCTCACGCGGTAATATCTTCTCGAGCTTTATAGTATGCATCCAGTCGTCTCCGAAATCATACCAATAGTTTGCAGATGTACCGATCGATGTAAAGTACTGGTCAATTCTTATCTTCCAACCGGGCAAGGTATCTCTTCCGAATTCATCCTCATCATCAGGCAACCCTATTCGGTGGACGTTGCCTGAATCAGGATTCTTAACCTTGAACTCGTGAAGATGCATGTCTTTCCATCCCATGGCGTCCTGGATAGCTACGTGCAGTTCCCAGAAGGTTGAATCTGCCGGCATCAGGATGCGTCGCCATATCTCAGGCTCGATGCCTTTCAGCGTAACCTTGAATTGATATATCTGTTTGTCTTTCACCAACACTCCTTATATTAAAGGATACATACAGCTTTACATGTGTCAACCCTGGTTACAGTTTATTAATGTCTTCGTCAATCCCTTTGACACTCTCCATTTTTCCCCTAAGATAATTAAAAAAAATCCAAGGAGGTATTTATGCCACCAGATAGTAATTTATCAGATATTGAAATAGCAAGTAAAGTAGAACTGAAACCAATCACCGAGATAGGAGCCAGGCTCGGGCTTACCCCGGATGATTTGGAATTATACGGTAAATACATGGCAAAGGTTTCGGCAGATACCTGCCATCGTGAGTTGGGATGTGAGCCAGGCGGGAAGTTGATTTTGGTTTCTGCGATTACCCCCACACCGGCAGGCGAGGGAAAAACGACAATATCGATTGGCCTTGCCCAGGGATTAGCCCATATCGGCAAGAAGGTTGCTTTGGCGTTGAGGGAGCCTTCTCTTGGTCCGGTGATGGGTATCAAGGGGGGTGCTACGGGCGGCGGATACTCCCAAGTTCTGCCAATGGAAGATATCAACCTTCATTTCACAGGTGACATACATACAGTCACCGCGGCGCATAATCTTCTTACAGCGGTAATCGACAACCACATCCACCGGGGCAACGAACTGAACATCGACCCTAGAACGGTTTTGTGGAAGCACGTGATGGACGTCAACGACCGCAGTCTCAGGGATATCGTAATCGGTCTTGGCGGAAGGACGATGGGCTTCCCGCGGGAGTCCGGGTTCGATATAACGGCCGCTTCGGAGGTTATGGCGATACTTTGTCTAACCGATAGTTTCACGGATTTAAAGAGAAGGCTGGACAACATCCTGGTTGGCTTTACCTTTGACAGGAAACCGGTCAACGCAAAGGCGCTGAAGGCGTCGGGCGCTATGGCAGCGCTGCTCAAGCACGCGTTCAAGCCCAACCTTGTGCAAACTATAGAAGGCGTGCCCGCGTTAATACACGGCGGGCCGTTTGCCAACATCGCCCAGGGAGCAAACTCGGTTATGGCAACCAAGCTGGCGATGAGTCTTGCAGACTACGCCGTGACCGAGGCCGGCTTCGGGTTCGACCTGGGAGCGGAGAAATTCTTTGATATCGTTTCCCGTGCAGGCAACTTCAACCCCGGTGTGGTTGTCCTCGTGGCGACGGTCAGGGCATTAAAGATGCACGGAGAGGTTGACAAGAAAGAGTTAGATAAACCGAATCCAGGAGCGGTCCAAAAGGGACTGCCTAACCTTGCAAAGCACCTCGAGAACATCGACAAGTTCAATATGCCCGAGGTAGTGGCTATCAACGTTTTTGCACAGGATACGGAGGAGGAGCTCAAGGTAATCGAGGACTTCTGCAGGGATAAAGGATACGAGTACGCCCGGGCCGATATTTGGGCTAAAGGTGGTGCCGGAGGTGCCGATCTTGCCGAGAAGGTCGTACACGTGCTGGATACGGAACCCGGACAGTACAAGCCGTTGTATGAACTCGACTGGCCGGTTAAACGCAAGATAGAGACAATTGCACGCGAGATATACGGGGCTGAAGCGGTAGATTATACCCGTGGTGCGAAATACGACCTTAGGCGAATTAAGAAGTTGGGTTACGACAACCTGCCGGTATGCATCGCCAAAACCCAGTCGAGTCTTTCGGATAATCCCAGGCTCCTGGGAAGACCCAAGGACTTTCTGGTGACGGTTCGCGATATCCTGATTAACGCCGGTGCTGAGTTTCTGGTGCCGATAACGGGCAAGATATTAAGGATGCCGGGACTGCCCAAGCACCCGGCGGCAGAAAGGATAGATATAGACGACGAGGGGAAGATAACGGGATTGTTTTAATTTACCCAATCGAAGAATAAATCAGTCTTCTCCCCTTTGCATAAAACAACATCGGGTAACTGTTACAATCAATCATCTCCATGAAATTCATTCTATTGACTATTTCGCAGATAAGGG
>WJJO01000246.1 GCA_014729665.1 Caldifarciminota bacterium | reverse complement strand
CGCTATCTGAAAGGGGAAAAGCCAGAATGGTTAAAAATCCGAGATCCGATAAAGGTTTTTGGTAGAATTCACATGTCATCTAAGGTTAAGCATTTCTATACCACAAAGGATAAATTAAAGGTATATGACCGGAATAAAACTTATCTAGGTGAAACTCAAACCATCAAGATTAAATTAAGACAGAGATTAAACACAGTTACGACTATTAGCTTGTTAGTTATTTTATTTTCTGTCATTGCATTGGCAAGTGCAACAATAGTTTCAGGGAATCCAGCTTTGTGGGGTTCTTTGGCCCTAGCTTCAACGCTGCTTGTTTCTTTTTCAAGTTTGCCAAGAGAAGACCCAGCATTTGTCAGACGGGCTAGATGGTGGCTTATCTTTATCGGTGCTTTCTTAGTTATTGGTCTAATATGTGGGTTTATTTCGATGCTAGATAATCTTTATCCGTGGTTAGCACTTTGGCCTTCAATTGGTTATTACTTACTCGGTATTATAGGTCTTTAAGCATTAGTTTACCACCCTACCTATCCTTCTCCACTTGGTATGTAGTATCCGGGCAAAAAGGTTAGGCCCCTCGCCTAACGAGTAGTAGGTAACCATAGTCGAACCCTTCAAGAGATCAACAGGTATGACACCCCAGTACCTGCAGTCCTCGGACTGGTCACGGTTGTCCCCCATACCGAAAATCATGCCTTCAGGTATGACTACAGGACCGAAGTTGTCTCGCATGTAGCGGTGCATGATGTAGTAGGTGAAATAGAGGCTGTCAATGGAAGGGATTGTATCGAAACCGTATTCAGTGTAAACTCGGTTGAAGAATCCCTTTAGATCGATACAGTCTCGGGGCGGAAGCGGTGAGGCAAGGTTGTTTTCAGAAAGATACTTACCGAAATCCGGATTGGCATAGAAGTTCATTACATAATCCTCGAAATACCGCGGATTAATCCCCGAATCATAGTAGAGTTGAACGAAAAGGCTGTCGTAGTAACGACGGATATCGGCAAATTCCGGGATGTTGAACTCCCCATCTTCCTGATATGCAAGGGTGTCGGAATAGTGAAGGCTGTCGGCGAACCGGAACGCTATCAAATCGAACCAGCGATATGCAAAATCGGAACGCGGAACCAACCTCGGCAGGGTTTCGGTTTCCTTGTACACCGCTTTAGTGCTTTTATCGAGTTGAGCGCCGTTAACGTACAACCGTTTGTTTACTATCTCTAACGTATCGCCCGGTAAAGCCACACACCTTTTAACGTAGTTGCGGGGTGAGTACCAGTGGAAGGATTCCTCCTTCCGGTCCCAGAAGATGGGCAGTAGCGGAAACCATTTGGGGAAGAATCGGGCGTAGCGCCCTTCCGGTTCAGGCCATCGTGAGTTGCGAGGATAGCGGAATACGATTATGTCGCCTCGGTAAGGCATGCGACCCGGGATTATATCTACGTTAGTAAAGGGGGCCTTGAATCCGTACACGAACTTGTTTACAAGCAGGAAATCACCGGCCAGGATTGTATCCTCCATAGAGCCGGTGGGTACGGTAAAGGCCTCAATTACGAATGCGCGAATCGCAAGCACGATAAGGATTACCGTCCCCCACGAACGTACGAATTCCCACAAGCGTCGTCCGAAGGATTTCTTCTTATCCCTGTTTTTTACCGGTGTTTTCGAATCCGAGGATTTGTCCATAAAGACAGATTATAAAGGGAGGTATAGTATAGTCAACCGCTCTGTAGATGAGTATCACCGATCTATTGACAAATACCCTTAAGTATGCTAAACTATTATGCAGCATGAGATTAGATAGATTCACTCAAAGGGCACAGGAAGCACTCCAGCTGGCGCAGGAAACCTTGTCCCGGTTTCAGCATACAGAGTTCGATGCCCATCACCTTTTATACGGGTTACTTACGCAGGAGAAGGGCCTTGTACCACAGATACTGTCCGAGATGGGCGTCGTATCCGAGCACCTTGGCGAAAGGCTGGAAAGGGAATTGGACAGGATGCCTAAGGTTACCGGTGCGGGCGGCGGAACCGAGCAGATATACCTCGCCCCGCGTCTTAAAAGGGTACTCGACAGGGCCGCACAGGAGGCATCCCGGTTGAAGGATGAATATATAGGAACAGAACACATGTTCCTGGCTTTAGCCGAGGAGCGGGAAGGGTTAGCCGCAAGACTCCTTGCCGATTTCGGAATTACCACCGACAAGATTTACAAGGCTTTGCAGAAGATTAGGGGTACCCAGAGGATAACCTCGCCCGACGCCGAAAGCCACTATCAATCCCTGAAGCGCTACACACGTGATCTGACCCAGCTTGCCGCAGAAGGCAAGCTTGATCCCGTAATAGGCAGGGACGAGGAGATCCGCAGGCTGATAGAGATTCTCTCGAGAAGAACCAAGAACAATCCCGCGCTGATAGGTGAAGCGGGTGTCGGCAAGACCGCTATTGTTGAGGGCCTTGCCCAGCAGATTATCGCCGGAGAGGTTCCCGAAATCCTGAGGAACGCAAAGGTTCTGGCCCTGGATATGGGTCAGCTCGTTGCAGGCACGAAGTTCCGCGGAGAGTTCGAGGACAGGCTGAAGGCCGTGCTTACAGAACTCAAGGAAAACCGGGGTTCGGTGATACTGTTCATAGACGAGATGCACATGATCGTTGGCGCGGGTGCGGCTGAGGGTGCGCTGGATGCATCCAATCTCCTGAAGCCGGCATTATCTAGGGGTGAGATTCAATGCGTCGGAGCGACCACCCTCAAGGAGTACAGGGAGAATATCGAGAAGGACGGGGCGCTCGAAAGAAGGTTTCAGCCGGTATACGTCGATGAACCGACAGTCGAGGAGACAATCCAGATACTCGCCCGACTGCGCGACCGCTACGAGGCACATCACGGGATAAAGATTTCAGATGCAGCCCTAGAGGCGGCGGCTAAGCTTTCGGCAAGATACATAACGGGAAGACACCTTCCTGACAAGGCCATAGACGTCCTGGACGAGGCCGCCGCTCACCTCAAGCTGGACATATACTCCCTTCCGCCCGAACTAAGGAAAATCGATAAAAAACTCAGGGATCTGACCCGTGAAGGCCAGGAAGCTGTAAAGAATCAGGACTACGCGCGTGCTGCAAAGCTCAAGGAAGCCGCGGATAAGATTCAGTCAGATTACATCCAAAAACGCAACGCCTACTTCAAGGAGAAAGGGATCGAAGAGACGCTAGAGGCTGCGGACGTTGCCGCAACCATATCCCGCTGGACAGGTATACCGGTTTCCAACATGCTCGAGGGTGAAAAGGAAAAACTTCTGGGGATGGAGGACAAGCTGCACGAAAGATTAGTAGACCAGGACGAGGCGGTTCAGGTAGTATCCGACGCAATCCGCAGGGGCCGTTCAGGCCTTGCAGATCCGTCAAGACCGATAGGGTCATTTCTGTTCCTCGGACCGACGGGCGTGGGTAAGACCGAGCTTGCACGTAGTCTTGCCTGGTTCCTGTTCTCCGACGAGCAGGCCATTCTCCGCCTTGACATGAGCGAATATTCCGAAAAGCATACGGTTGCGCGCCTGGTTGGTTCGCCACCCGGCTACGTGGGCTACGAGGAAGGAGGACAATTGACCGAAGCCGTCCGGCGCAGGCCTTACCAGGCAATACTTCTCGACGAGATAGAGAAGGCTCACCCGGCGGTATTCAACATCCTTTTACAATTCCTAGACGACGGGCGGTTAACCGACGGTCAGGGACGCACAGTTGACTTTTCCAATACCGTGATTATTATGACTTCGAACATAGCCTCGCAGGAGATACTGGATAGCGGCGGCCAGATGTCCGCCGAGGAATTGGATCGGCATCTGGCGGCGAATTTCCGCCCCGAGTTCCTGAACCGCATCGACGAAATTGTGGTTTTCAGGCCGTTATCGACCGAAGATATGCGCGCGATTGTCGATCTGCAGCTTCACCGGTTAAGTGAACGGCTTGCAGATCAGGGAATAAAAATTACCTTTACCGAGGAGGTAGCCGAACTGCTGAGCCGAGAAGGATTCGACCCGCGTTACGGAGCCAGGCCCCTGAAACGTGCGATAGAAAGGCTGGTTTCAAATCCACTGACCCGTATACTCATCTCAGAGTCAGGTAAGAGTCGCTTTGAGGTTGGATTAAAAGATGGAAAGATAACCTTTTCAAGTGAGGATGAGAAATGAAGTTTCCGCGAGAAAAACTGGTACTGTTTTCACTAAGGGCCGAGTTCGTCGACCTGCAGAATCTTCTGAACTTTTCAAAAAAACACCGGGCCTTCAAACGTTCCTTCTACATAACCATCAACTATCCGGATTCCTTCGACATCCTCCTGGTTCGACAGGGCGAGCTTTCAAAGATCATAAGGATAGCCGCGGCGGAGAATAAACCCCCCAAAGAGGTCAATCTGAAGGACGTAGGCGAAAAGACCAAACATACAGACTCCTCCATAGTGAACATGGGATTCGTAGATGACCAGCTTTTGGCAATGATCAATGCCGACCTTGAAGATCAAAACGTGGTTCGTGAAACCGATCCCTCTGATTTTGCCCCCGCCGAGCTTCTAAAAGAGCTCTCTACGCAGCAGTTTTCGGGTATCCTGTCCGTAAGGCGTCGCAGCGAAAAGAGTTATGCGCTCGTAAACGAGGGGGAGTTCGCACTCGTTTACCTGGCATCCGGGGGAAGGAACAAGGATGACTTTATCAAGTATCTTAACCAGGGTAAGGATGAGATTTCGGTAAAAATCCTTCGAGAGATACCCGAGGATGCGTCTTATGCAACCTCGGCCCAGGTGGAACTCCTGGTTACTTCCACGAACCGTGTACTCGAGGAATTCTCGGCAATACTCGGTCGAAACATCGTGAAGAAGATTACGGAGATTTCCTTGAAGGGGGTCACCAAGGAATTCGATTTCTTCAACTCCTTCAAGATCACAGATGAGGCCAGGATAGAAGGCGAACCCAAGGTGGATACCGATTCCCTCACGCGGGGATTTGCCTCTTTCTTTAACATGCTTACCGATTCACTCTCAACCATTTCCGGAGGTAGGCATATCGCGGTACTCAAGAAAGCGCTTCAGGATTACCGGTTCGCCCTGAACAATCTCAAGTTTTTCGAGTTCGTAAAAGAACAGATCTTTTGATTGAACGCGGCACCCTGTACGTGGTTAGCACCCCTATTGGAAACATTGCCGATATCACCTTGAGGGCATTGGAGATTTTGTCTGCGGTAGACGAGGTTGTATGTGAGGATACACGCAGAACCAGGGGTCTTTTAAGCCATTACGATATCTCCAAACCCCTCACTTCATACTCAGACCACAACAAGGAATCCAGAACGCCGGGTATATGCTCGAGGCTTGCCGGCGGA
The DNA here is from genome assembly GCA_014729665.1 of Caldifarciminota bacterium. GTDB lineage: Bacteria > Hydrothermota > Tepidihabitantia > B3-TA06 > B3-TA06 > WJJO01. Next base: position 7,678 of record WJJO01000246.1, on the reverse strand, counting down.
AGGAGCATCGCATTGGTTTCCGATGCAGGAACGCCCGGCGTATCCGATCCCGGATTCTATCTGGTAAGGGAGGCGATAAGGCAGGGGATAACTACGGTGCCCGTGCCCGGGGCGTCTGCAATACTTGCATCGCTGGTGGTTTCAGGTCTGCCGACAGACAGGTTCCTGTTCGTCGGGTTTCTTTCCAGAAAAAAGGGCAGGCGCAGGAAGGATATCTTATCGTTTGCGAAAGAGCCAGGCACGGTTATCATCTACGAGGCGGCCTCCAGACTTCCGAGCCTTGCAGCCGATCTTACAGAACTCCTGGACGAGGGGCGCAGGGTTGTGATTGCCAGGGAGATGACCAAGCGCTACGAGGAAATTGTAAGAACCGACCTTGCCAATCTTTCCCAAACAGTCGAGAAGATAACCTTAAAAGGAGAGTTCGTTGTCCTGGTATCGGGAAACAAGGGATAAGGTCTACGCCGGATTCCGCGTCCTGGTCTCCCCGGTGGTCAAGGGATTGGTTCGCATCGAGATGCCCCCTTCTGCCATTACTGTTGCCGGACTTCTATTTACCGGGATAGCGTTCATACTCATGTACCGCGGCAGTGTTGGTGGATCTTGGGGCTGGATGAGGGCCGCCGGCGGGGTTATCCTTTTCGCGGCAGCCTGGGATACGGTGGACGGCGAGGTTGCCAGGGCACGCGGAAGGTCTTCTCCTAAGGGTGCTTTCCTGGATTCCATTCTGGATAGGGTTTCCGAATTCGTGGTTTTCCTGGGGATATTGATGTTCTTCGACCTTTCAAGGCTTGATTCAATCCTAATCGTCTGTCTTCTATTTGCCTCCTATATCATAAGCTACATTCGAGCACGCGCCGAAGGGGTGGGAATCGAGTGCAAGGTCGGAATATTCGACAGGGCAACAAGGATATTCATACTGGGCGTTGCATTGATAGCAATACCACAACACACGAACTGGATTATAAGGATACTGCTGGCAGGTACCGTTTTCACGGCAACCCGCAGGTTCATCTATGTACTCACGAGAAGAAAAAGAGACTGAACGGGTTCTTCTGGTTGCGGTTGCCTCATCGAACCGCAAACGCTGGGAAGCCATCGACAGCCTTGAAGAACTTGCCGCACTTGCCGAAACCGCGGGAGGTGAGGTTGTTGAAAAGATCTTACAGATAAGGCAAAAACCGGACTCCCGGAGCTTCGTGGGCAAGGGCAAGCTCGATTATCTGAAGGCGATCTGTGCACAACTGGGGATAGACCTGGTGGTCTTCGATAACCCCCTTACACCCACCCAGTTGCGCTGCATCGAGGAGGCACTGAAGCGAAGAACCATCGATCGCACCGCCTTGATTCTAGATATCTTTGCCCTGCATGCCCGGAGTGCCGAGGCCAAGACCCAGGTCGAGTTGGCCCAGCTTGAGTACCAGTACACCAAGTTAACAGGCTGGGGTAAATACATGTCACGTCTGGGCGGCCGCTCGGGTGCCCTGGGAGGCAGGGCGGTTGGTATCGGTACACGTGGACCCGGTGAAACACAGCTCGAGGTAGACAGACGACGTATCCAGGAGCGTATTAACCGTCTGAAGAAGGAATTAGGCCACATCGAGCGTGAACGAGCTACACAGAGGAAACGGCGCAAGAGCATCTTGACGGTAACCATGGCGGGTTATACCAACGCCGGTAAATCGACGCTTCTCAACGCGATGACCGACGAGCACACGCATGTTTCATCCCGACTGTTTGCAACACTCGACTCCGCATCACGCAGCACCCAACTAGCAGACAATATCCCGATGGTGCTTACAGACACGGTGGGATTCATTAAAAGGCTGCCCGCGCAGCTTGTCGCAAGCTTCAGGGCCACCCTTGCAGAAATCGCGACTGCAAACGTGATACTTCACGTGGTCGATGCTGCGGACAGACATCTTGCGGAAAAGATTGCCGTAGTTCGCCGCAGCCTTGAGCGCCTGGGTGCCGATAAAATCCCCACGTTGCTTGTTCTGAACAAAAGCGATCTCATCTACGATGATGCCGTTAGAGAAAGACTATCTAAGCGTTACGAAGGTGCATGCTTCTGTTCAGCCCTTCAAAGAAGGGGTTTGGCGATGCTGCGTCAAAGGATTCGGGAGCTTGCATCTGAGATTTTTACAGAACTCGAGGTTACCATTCCGCACACGGCTCCGCAATGGGAACATCTGTTCTACGAATCAGGTGACGTACTGGAAAGGACTGAAAAGGACGATTCGGTAACCCTTAGGATTAGGGGTTACCGATCCCTGCTTGAGGGATTGTCTAAGGAGTTCCGGAGCCTTCAAATGAACGCTGACAAGTAATACAGTGCCTGGCCCAGGGGACGAAATCCAGCCTTGCCTTTTGAATGCTTCCGCCACACTTGGTGCACTTCCCGTAGGAACCTTCATGCAGTCTTTTCAAAGCTTCATCAATGGCGCGAAGGATACGTATCTGTTCGGTCGTCAGACCGGCCTGAAGTTCCCTGCGATACGTTTCACCCGACTGGTCAGCCATATGATAGGAAAAACTCGAAAGATCACCGGAGGCTTCGCGGGCAATCTTAGCCAGGTAGTTCTCCTCGACCCCTATCTCTTGTAATAGTTCAAGCTTCCTTTCGAGAAGCAGACGTACATACTTTTCTTTCTCGCGTTTATTCATCTCAAGTTCTCACGCATCATGATTGTTTGGTTATTGCTTCGTAGCATTTATCGCATATCTCGGGATGATCGGCGTGGCTGCCGACACTTTCTGACCACAGCCAGCAGCGTACACATTTTCTTCCACGAGGTTCCTCGATTTCAATTGAATACTCAGACCCTTCCCCCGACTCACCGGCTTCCACCCGGTCGACGAGGTCTACTCCGGATACGATAAAGAACTCGGCAAGATTCCCTTCATATTTCTTAAGGAGTTCTCGCACACAGGATTCCCTGGCCGAAAGAACCACCCTTGCATCTATCGATGCCCTGAGTCGTCCCTCCCTTCGTTCTACTTCGAGTACCTTAAGAACCTTGTCCCGAACCTCGAAAAGTTTGGAAAACTCGAATGCCAGGTCGCGATCCTCATACTTAGAGTCGACGTGCGGAAAATCCTCCAGGAATACGCTCTCCTTATTTTCCCCCACGGGATTGGCCCCGTAGGCTTCCTCGGCCGTAAAACTGATGAAGGGTGCAAGCAGTCTGGTTAAAACATCTAGTACACGGGCAAGAACGGTCTGTACAGACCGTCTTATGTGTGAATCCTTCTCCCGCGTGTAAAGGGTATCCTTGATAACATCCATGTAGAAGCTTGAAAGGACAACCACACAGAAGGTGTAGATTGACTGGTATGAACGGTGAAATGCAAAGTCGGTAAGCCCCTCCCTTACCGTCCCGACGAGTTTGTTGAGTTCGTGAAGAACGTAACGTTCACGCGGGGGAAGCTCCTCTAAGGGCACTGCATCATCTTCTGTAAAATCAGCCAGATTACCCAGAAGGAACCTCAGGGTGTTGCGGATCTTCCGATAGGCGTCGATAACCCGTGCCAAAATCTCGGCACTAACCCTTACGTCCCTGGTGTACTCTGCGGCGGCCACCCATAAACGCAGCACGTCTGCCCCGTATTTATTCACAATCTCATCGGTGGTCACGTAGTTGCCCAACGATTTATGCATGGCCTTGCCTTCCTGGTCTACGACCCAGCCGTGGGTTATTACCGTTCCGTAAGGGATAGTTTCCTCAGTCCCCAGGCTTGTCATCAGCGATACGTTGAACCATCCACGGTGCTGGTCAGGGCCTTCAAGGAAGAGCTCAACCGGCCAGCGAAGACCCTCCCAGTTCCTACATACGATAAGCGATGAGCAGGACGAGTCGAACCACACGTCGAGGATATCGGTTTCAGGCCTGAGGTTTACCCCGGAACATTTCGGGCATTTAATACCGTCGAAATAACCCAGGATATCATCTGCGAACCAGAGGTCGGCGGAATGCTGGGAAACCAGATCAGCGGTCTTAGCGGCAATCTCGGTAGTAAGGATCACCTCCCCGCAGTCATCGCAGTAAAAGGCGGGGATACCGACTCCCCAGTAGCGCTGACGGGAAAGGCACCAGTCGGGTCTGTTCTCTATTGCCGCCTTGATGCGTTCGTAGGATTCCTCGGGTATCCACTTAACCTTATCCAATGCCATCAATGCCTTTTGCCGATGCCCCTTGTGGTCTATATCCATGAACCACTGCGGTGTAGCCCTGTATATGACCGGGTTATGACAGCGCCAGCAGTGAGGATACTGGTGTTCGAGGCTGGAGTGTTTTAACAAGGCCCCGACCTCTTCAAGCATCGCCAAAACCTCCTGGTTGCCCTTGTTGATGTGCATCCCGGCAAGTCTCTTGCCTGCCTCTTCGGTGAAATACCCCTTCTCGTCCACAGGGCACAGGATATCCAATCCGTAGCGCTTACCGATGAGGAAATCGTCCTCACCGTGTCCGGGCGCGGTATGAACTATACCCGTTCCCTGGTCCGGATTCACGAAATCGCCCAAAAGAACCGGGGACGGCCTGTCGTACAGGGGGTGCTTGAATTTCAGTCCCTCAAGCTTCTTGCCTTCAACACGGCTTTCTATCTTAAGGTCTTTTTCATCCCACTCCAGGCTCTTAACCACCAGGTCCAGCAGGGCTTTGGCTACAAGGTAGCGGTCATCTCCCCTCTTGATGACGAAGTACTCGAAATCGGGCTTTACCGTAACCGCGAGATTTGCGGGTATAGTCCAGGGGGTGGTGGTCCACACCATTGCGTATGAGTTTTCCTTCCGGGGGAATATTCCATCCGGGTCATCGGCTAGCGGGAAACGCATCCATATTGAGTGCGAGGTCTTTTCGTGATATTCGATCTCGGCATCGGCAAGGGCGGTTTCACAGGTCGGGCACCAGTAGATGGATCGCAGATCCCTGTACACGTAACCCTTCTTGACCAACTTTGCAAAAATCCTTAAGATCTCAGATTCGTACTTCAATGACATGGTGAGATACGGATTATCCCATTCTCCCAAAACACCAAGCCTTACGAACTCTTGCTTCTGGATATCCACGAACTTCGCGGCATACTCACGGCAGCGTTTACGTATCGCTTGCCTTGTGATCTCCTTCTTATTCTTCCTGAACTCGGCGAGCACGTTGTTCTCTATCGGAAGACCGTGATTATCCCAGCCCGGAACGTAAGGGGCGAAGAAGCCGTCCATCGATTTATACTTGATGACGAAGTCCTTGACTACCTTGTTCAGGGCGGTTCCAATGTGCACGTGTCCGTTGGAATAGGGTGGTCCGTCGTGGAGTATGTAGGCCGTACCCTTACGCCGGGCTTCAATCATCTTCTCATATATCCGATTCTTAACCCAGAAATCCAGTAATCCGGGCTCTCTTTCAGAAAGCCTGGCTCGCATGGGGAAATCGGTGCGAGGTAGAAGGATAGTATCTTTGTAGTTCATTACTCCTTAGGTGCGTAGAAGATATATATAAGTGTTGCAACCAGGGCGGTTACGAGAACCGGTTCCCATAAGCTGCCCGTGGAGGTCGAGGTATAGTACTCTTCGGTAAACGAAGAACGCACCAGATCCAGTTCCGATTCGGGGAATACCGATGACTTGGAGTTAGTCAGTTTTTTTTGCCAGATTATCTGATTATCGGAAAGAAGAGTCAACTCGACGTCCGCCTGTGCCCAGCGTTCGATCATTCGTTTGCCTACGAGAAGTTTGCGAAACGCCCTCTTGTGAACGACCCGCATCTCATTTACCAGGTACTGCATCTCGTATTGAGGTTTGCCGTCAAGAGGTGCAGAAAGGTATACGTCGATTCCGCGTTCGTTAAGGGCATCTATCAGTTCGGTCTCAACAAGGTAGGAGGCATCGTCTGATGAATACCTTGTGTTATACAAAATCAAGGCATCAACGTCATCCAGCCCCTCGAGACCTGCAAACATCTTTCCCACGGTCTCCCGGCTTACATCCCAGTCGGTGGGTGTGCCGAAAGTAAGCATAAACAGCATAAACACGCCCATAGCCTGTAATTATATGGAAGACCCTTTTCAAGTCAAGACAAATAATCCAATCTCGTGGGACGAAAAAAACTATTTGATCCCCTCGGTTAATCTGATGCCTATCTGTCCCGGGGCGAGTTTAATACGTTCCTTTTCACCGTCCCTTTCTATTATCATCACTACCTCCTCCTGATTATCCGCCACCTTATCCTTGGCCTCCTGGATATCACCCAACTCGTCAATCCTCTTACGGTTATACCTGACAATCACGTCGCCCGGCAGAAGACCAACCTCGTTTGCCTGACTGCCCGGAACTACCTCCTGGATAACGATGTGTTTTTCGATTCCCTCTATCGCAGTCCACGCCGTCTCGGTGCCGAGTTTGATAAGGGCCGAGTAGGCGGCCTTGCGAAGTATCTGGGGCTTGTTTTCGTCTTGAAGTATCTGCTTCAGTACGTACTCGGATCCGACACAGCGCCGCGCCCCGAGAAGGTAGATAATCATCTCCTTGACCGCAGGCGAGGTTGCTGTCTCCTCAAGTCCCAGGAGTCCGGCCTCGATATCCTCCATAGGCTCGGTTGCACAAAGAACCTTCCTTAAAATCTCGACGTGTTCTCCCGGTTCTAATGTCTGCCTGGGCCAAAGGATATCGACCAGAGCAGGGGGCGGGCTGTCCTGTGTAAGGCAGTAGACGAAGTCCCGTGCGTCGTCGAACAATTCAGGTATAAGGGTGTGCCCTGCAGGATAGCTAATGATCTCTGCCCGCGCCCCGTATCTTGAGAGCGTATCGACTGCCGCCTTCCCGTCCTCCCAGCTGACCACCTCATCGTATGCCCCGTGCAAGGCTCGAACGGGTAGATTTAATGCCGCACTGTCCAGGGGATGTGCTTCGTCAATCGGAACCTCGAGCCAGCCCCCTGCGGGCAGAAGACCCCGGAACAGGTGCGGATACTGAATTCCGACCTGGTAGGTCATCATACCGCCCTGGGAGAAGCCGAATAGGAAAACCTTTGTAGAGTCAACTGCGTACTCCTGCTTGACCTGTTCGAGGATTTGAAGCACCCAGCGGGTGCTTAATTCGACCGTCTCGCGGTGATAGCAGCTGTCTCCCCACATGTACCACGCCCAGCCCAGACTACCCTCGAGGTTTACCGGGAACGCGGTCTCGGGATATAGGCCTATTGCTCCTTCCGGACACAACCTCATTGCCGTACCCTTGTATGCACCTGCATGGTCCCCGAAACCGTGTAGAGCGATTATTAGGGGGTAGGCGGTTACGGTATCCGTCGGATCGTAGCCGGGCGGAAGTTCGACAATGTAGTCTAAATCGATAACGAACGGTGACGATGTCTCGATAAACTCCGGCATCTGGGGCTGCGCCGAGAGGACAGCAACGATTACAAATGATAATAAGATAATTTTCTTCACGTAAGCCTCCTGGGTTTGGGGTATTTTTGGTTAACTATATCCGGTGAGGGTGGGTTGTCAAATTGGTCGGAATTGTATTCAACGTAGGGGTAATTCTATACTGCGACCCTCTGGGGCTGGACACGGGGTATGTGTAGAGATAGAATCACTAGTCTAGCAAGGAGGCGACATGAAACGCAGGAACTGGAGCACAGAAGAGAAGCAGGCAATAGTCCTGGAGGGTTTGAGAGGAATG